>NZ_JBSRTQ010000014.1:0-49914 GCF_055129145.1 Albimonas sp.
CCTTCGGGTCGCTGCGGGGCGCCGGCGGACAGGGCTCGACGCCGCCCGGCCGTCAGCGCAGTCTGCACACCCGACCTAACCCGCCCCCACCCCACCCGAAGGATCGCGCGCGCATGGCCGAGGCCTGGTTCTACCACCTCACCGACGGCTCGCTGGAGGCGACGGCCCCCGACCTCATCGAAAAATGCCTCGGGCGGGGCTGGCGGGTGCTGGCGCGTTGCGGCTCGGGGCCGATGGTCGCGACGCTCGACCGGCTGCTGTGGACCTGGCGCGAGGAGTCGTTCCTCCCCCACGGGACCGCCGCCGACGGCGATCCGGCTGGCCAGGCGATCTACATCACCGCCGGGCCCGAATCCCCGAACGGCGCCGCCGTGCTGATGCTGGTCGACGGGGCCGCGGCCGCCCCGGCGGAGATGCAGGGCTTCGAGCGGGTGATCGTGATCTTCGACGGGGCCGACAAGCCGCGGCTCGACCAGGCTCGCGCGCTGTGGCGGGAGACGGTCGCCGGCGGGGTCCGCGCCGTCTACTGGGCGCAGGCGGACGGCAAATGGGTGAAGAAGGCCGAGAGCGGCTGACAGCCCGGCGCCCGTCGCCCCAAGCGGCCACGGTCCCCGCGCGCCATGGCGCAGCGGCCCGGCCGCCGCGACGGGGCAGGGCGCGCTCCCGTCCGCGGGGTCTGGCTCAGGGCGTCAGGATCATCCGGTCGCCTTCGACCGTCACCCGGGCGAAGCGGTCCAGAAAACTCATCCCCAGCAGCGACGAGAACAGCTGTCCCTCGCTGACCGCGGCCCGCGTCCCCACCGCCGTGATCGGCCCGAGCGAGATCCGGTCGAGCCGCACCGGCGCCAGCCGCACTTCGCCGTTGGCGGTGCGCGCCCGCCCGGTGAAGGCCAGCGCATCCGGGTCGTAGCCCGCCCGGCGCGCATCCTCGGCGCTCAGCACCACGCCGCTCGCCCCGGTGTCGACCAGAAAGCTGACCTCGGCCCCGTTGACCTGCGCCTGCACATGGAAATGCCCGTCCGGCCCGCGCCTGACCACCAGATCCCCCGCATCGCTCACCGCCGCCATCTGCGGCGACAGCGCGCCCGAGATGTCGTCGCGCAGCCCGTAGGCCGCGACGAAGCCGAGGAAGATCAGCCCCCAGACCATCGCGTCGCGCAGGCCCGAGGACCCGCGCCCGCGATAAGCCGCCCCCACGCCCGCGATCACCGCGACGCCGAGCAGCGCGAGATAGACCAGCCGGGTCACGGCGTCGGAGGAGAGGCTTTCGAACATGGGCCTACATGTCGTCCGATCCGGACCCCGGGCAAGAGGCGGGCGCGCAACGCTCTTGCCGCAGGCCGCCGCGCCGCCCATCGTCGGTCCGAAGAAACCGCCGGGAGGATGCGCGATGACCGACCTGAAGACCGTGTTCGAAGAACTGGATCCGGTCGCCCCCGTGCCGGGCGTCGCGCTGCGCCGGGTGATGGGCGATCAGGCGATGATCCAGCACGCGGTGGTGGAGAAGGGGGCCGAGATCCCCTCGCATTCCCATGCCAACGAGCAGTTCACCCTGGTCCTCTCGGGCCGTCTGATCCTGCGGCTGGGCGAGGGCGCCTCGGCGCTCGACTACGTGCTGGTCCCCGGCGAGGTGCTGCGCATTCCCGGCGACGTGGTGCACAGGGGCGAGGCGCTCGAGGACAGCGTGGTCATCGACGTCTTCGCGCCGCCCTCGCAGACCACCGGGCTGGACGCCGTGGCGGCGGCCTGACCGGGCGGGTGGGACGTGGGGGGCTCAATCAGCTGCCGCGCAGCGCCTCGATCAGCTCGGCCTTGCGCATTTTGCTGCGGCCCTCGATGCCGATTTCGGCGGCGCGCTTGCGCAGGTCGGCGACGGTCCGCTCTTCGTAGGGGGCCGCCTCGCCGCCCTTGGCGGACGGGTGGCGATCCGGGTCGGCCTGCGCATTGGCGATCCGCGCGGCCTTCGATTTGCTCGCCCCGTCGCGGCGCAGGGCTTCGTAGGTGTCTGGGTTCTTGATTCTGTCGCGGCTCATCACGCGATCCTCCGGTCCGGAACGCCCCCCGGAGGAAAAACCTAGCGCCTCCGGGGCCGCCGCACAGGGGGCGGCCCCGGACCGGCTCACATATCCGCCGATTCCGTCTCCAGCTTCTCCTGGGCCGCGAGCCAAAGCGCCTCGGCCCGCTCCAGCGCGGCCTCGACCTCGGCGCGCTTCTTCTGCAGCGCCTCGGCCTTGCCCTTGGCGGTCTTCTGATAATAGTCCGGCGCCATCAGGATCGCGTCGATCTGGGCGCGCATCCCCTCCAGCTTCGCCATCCGCTCCTCGCATTTGGTCACCTCGGCGCGCAGCGGCGCGAGGATCTTGCGGGTCTCGGTCTGGGTGCGCTTGCCGGCCTTGGTCTTGCCCTTCTCGGACTGCGAGGCGAGCCGCCCGCCGCCGCCGCGCTCGGACAGCAGCAGGCGGCGATAGTCCTCCATGTCCCCGTCGAAGGGCTGCACGCCGCCGTCCTTGACCAGCCACAGCCGGTCCGCGACCGCCTCGACCAAGTGCGGGTCGTGGCTGATCAGGATCACCGCCCCCTCATACTCGGCCAGCGCCATGGCCAGCGCCTCGCGGCTTTCGATGTCGAGATGGTTGGTCGGCTCGTCGAGCACCAGCGTATGCGGCGCATCGCGCGCGGCCAGCAGCATCAGCAGCCGCGCCTTCTGCCCGCCCGAAAGCTTCTCGACCGGGTTCGAGGCGATGTCCGCCCCGATCCCGCCCGCGGCCAGCAGCGCGCGGATCTTCGCCTGCGGCGTGTCGGGGCGGTGGCGCATCAGGTGCTGGATCGGGTTCTCGCCCTCGATCAGCTCGTCGAGCTGATGCTGGGCGAAGAAGCCGACCTTCATCCGCGGCGACACCCGCCAGCCGCCATCCATCGGCGGCAGCCGGCCGGAGATCAGTTTCGCGAGCGTCGACTTGCCCTGACCGTTGGCGCCCAGCAACGCGATGCGGTCATCCTGATCGATGCGGAACGACAGGTTCTTCAGCACCGCGCGCCCGTCATAGCCCAGATCCACGCCCTCGGCCTGCATCAGGGGGGGCGGCAGTTCGGCCGGGGAGGGGAAGGAGAACGGCGCCACCTCCGAATCGGCCTGGAAGTCGATCGGCTGCATCTTCTCCAGCATCTTGATCCGGCTCTGCGCCTGCTTGGCCTTCGAGGCCTTGGCGCGGAACCGGTCCACGAAGCTCTGCATATGCGCGCGCGCCTTCGCCCGCTTCTCGGCGGCCGACTGGGTCTGCTCCATCTTCAGGCGGCGCACTTCCTCGAACTGGTCGTAGCCGCCGCCGTAAAGCGTCAGCTTCTTGCGATCCAGATGCAGGATGTGGTTCACGGCCCGGTTCAGAAGCCCGCGGTCATGCGAAATCACCAGCACCGTCGCCGGGCAGGTGGCCAGAAAGTTCTCCAGCCAGATCGAGCCTTCGAGGTCGAGATAGTTGGTCGGCTCGTCGAGCAGCAGGATGTCGGGGCGCGAGAACAGCACCGCCGCCAGCGCCACCCGCATCCGCCACCCGCCGGAATATTCCGAACAGGGGCGCGCCTGCGCCTCGGCATCGAAGCCGAGGCCCCGCAGGATGTTGGAGGCCCGCGCCTCCGCGGTGTGGCTGTCGATGGCGGCCAGCCGCTCCTGCGCTTCGGCGATGCGCACCGGGTCGGTGGTGGAGGCGGATTCGGCCAGCAGCGCCGCGCGCTCCTCGTCCGCCATCAGCACGGTGTCGAGCAGGCTGTCCTCGGTCCCCGGCGCCTCCTGCGCCACGCCGCCGAGGCGCAGCCCGGGCTGCACGTCGATGGACCCGCCGTCGGGCGAAAGCTCGCCCCGGATCAGGCGGAACAGCGTGGTCTTGCCCGTGCCGTTGCGGCCCACGACGCCGACCTTGCGGCCTTGCGGAATCACCGCGGAGGCGCCGACGAGCAGCGGCCGTCCGGCGATGGAGAAGTCTATGTCGCGCAGCGTGATCATGCGCCGGGCGATACCGCAGCGCAGCGCAAGAGGGAAGCGGCTGCGGCGCCGCTCGGTGCGAATCCTTGCGCTTCCCCGGAGAAAGCCGCGCGTGCAGGCGCGTCCGTCCCGGTTCGAAACCGGCGCTAGGGGCGTTTGCGATGCAACATGCAACTTTTCGATCACGTTGAGTTCATGCTAACTTGCCAACGGTCAGGGGATTGCTACATTCGGTCGCATAAAGTTCGCGTACGTCGCAAGTTCGCAGCCCAGGGGGAACGGGGCCTTGAACGGAAACCAACGACCAGACGAACACGCCGAGTGTTGTCGCGAAACGCTCGAGACCGCGGTGTTCGACGCCCTCGACGGCGTCTATCGCCTGCCGCCGGAAGATGCGATCGCCACCGCCGGCCTCGTCGCCGGCCAGATCGCGGCGTTTCTCGCCGATATGGCGCAACTCTCGTCCTCCGCCGCCGACATGACGCGCGCGCAGCGGGCCCTGTCCGACCTGATCTGCGATTGCGAGGAACTCGCCGGAGAGATCCGGCGCGCCCGCGCCGCGGCGCGATGGGCCGACGAGGCGGGCGCGCCGCAAGCCGCGGCGGAAATGCGTGACCGCGGCGCATCCGGCCACCGCGTCGACGACGATCACAACATCACGCATTTCAAGCCGCGCTTCACGCTCCGGGAACCCGGCCTCACCCGAACCTGAACCCGGTCCCTTGACCAGGCCGCCCGGAACGCGGCGCGGCAGGCGACCGCCCAGGATTTGCGTAAACGGCGCGCCCCCCAGGTGCGCCGCAGGGACGGCGGGGACGCGACCCCGACCCGTCGTCCGCGTCGCGTCCCGTCGCAGGCCGGCCCGCGAAATCAGCCCGGCTTCGGCCGGTGCTCCGGCGCGCGCAGGTGGAGCACCGACGAGGTCCAGTCCATCACCGGCTCGTCGCGCTGGTTCAGCACGCTGTAATGCCAGCGCACGATCCCCAGCTGCGAGCGCGAGGCCGAGATCCGCGCCTCCAGCACCGTCGCCACCATCCGGATGGTGTCGCCCGGCCGCACCGGCGCCAGCCAGCGCAAGCGTTCCATCCCCGGCGAGCCCTGGGAGGCCGGGTTCATCACCTTCTCCGCATGCAGCAGCCGGAACGCGGTCAGCATGGTCTGGAAGCCCGAGGCGATCAGACCGCCGAAGATCGAGCCCTTGGCCGCTTCCACGTCGAGATGGAACGGCTGCGGATCCCAGCGCGCGGCGAAATCGAGGATCGAGGCCTCCGTGATCGTCGCCCCGTCGGTGCGCACCTCGGCCCCGGGGACCAGGTCTTCGAACCACACCGGCGGGCGGATCGGGGCGGGCCCGGTCATGCCGGGGCCCCGCGCTGGAAGAACAGCAGGTCGAGCTCGGGGGCTTTCCCGGCCAGTCGGGTCAGCAGCATGTGGCATTGCCCCCTGTGGTGGGTCTGGTGGTTGAACAGATGCGCCAGCGCCTCGGCCACCGGCTGCACGAAGGGCTCGGGGGTGGTCACGCGGCGATAGGCGATGGACCCGGCCGGGTCGCACTCGTCGCGCACATATCGCACCAGGTCGTCGTCCAACGCCTCGCGCGCGGCGCGAAGATCGTCGAAATCGTCATGCGCGATATGGTCGAGCCCCCAGGACGGCCCCTGGATCGACCGCAGCCGGGCGAGCCAGATCACGTCGGTGACCAGCAGATGATTGAGCGTCGCATGCAGCGATCCGAAGAACGCGCCCTCATCGCGGCGCCGCGCCGCGTCGGGCAGGGCGCCCGCCGCGCGGTAGAGGCGACGATTGGCCCAGGCGTTGTATCCGGCCAGTTTCTCGAAATGCGCTTTCATGCCTCTCCCATCCCGTGCTATCGGGCGCGCGCCTTACCCGCCCGGAGACCGCGGCCCCGCGCCGCCCGGACGACCGAACCTGACATTCCCGATCTCGAGAGGACCGGACCATGGCCGTCGAACTCACGCTGTCCATCATCAAGCCGGACGCCACCGCCCGCAACCTCACCGGCGCCGTCGCCAAGATGTTCGAGGACGCCGGTCTGCGGATCGTCGCCTCCAAGCGCATCCACCTGACGCCCGCCCAGGCCGGCAAATTCTACGAAGTCCACGCCGAGCGCCCGTTCTACGGCGAGCTCTGCGAGTTCATGGCGTCGGGCCCCGTCGTCGTGCAGGTGCTCAAGGGCGAGAACGCCGTCGCGAAGAACCGCGAAGTGATGGGCGCCACCAACCCCGCCGAAGCCGCCGAGGGCACCGTTCGCAAGGCCTTCGCGCTCTCGATCGGCGAGAACTCGGTCCACGGTTCCGATTCGGCCGAGAACGCCGCCATCGAGATCGCCTTCTTCTTCTCCGGCCTCGAGCTGGTCGGCTGATTTCGGCCCTGGCCTCCGGGCGCTTTGAGACGAAAACCCCCGCACGAGAAGTCGCGCGGGGGTTTTTCATGTCCGGGCCTCGGGACGTCTCAGGCCTTCTCGACCTCGCCGCCGCCCTCGACCCAATCCTTGAACCCGCCGAGATTGCGGATTTTCTCGAATCCCATCTCCGACAGGGTCCGCCCCGCCAGCGCGGATCGCCCGCCCGAGGCGCAATAGACGATCACCGTGCGGTCCTTGTCGAACCCCTCCACATGGGACGGGCTCTCGGGATCGGCGCGGAATTCCAGCAAGGCGCGCGGCACGTTCACCGCGCCCGGCGCCTTGCCCGTGGCCGCGACCTCGGCCGCATCGCGCACATCGACCAACAGCGCGCCTTCGGTCTCGATCAGCGCGCGCGCCTCCGCGAAGGTGATCCGCGGAGCGACGGCGTTGGCCGCCTCCATCATCTGCTTGAGCGAGGTGGACATGGGTTTCTCCCGACAGGGCGGGCGCAGAGGATCGGGCGCCGCCGACCCTCCGAACCTATGCGTTCCGCCTCGCGGAGCAAGGGGCGAGCCCCGGCCGGGCCCGGGAGACGTCGCAGCCCGCGCCCCCGTCACCCCGCCGCGCGGGCGGGCCGGAACAGCCCGCGCCCCCGTCGTCGCGCGGCTCCCCTCGCCGGGGGCCGGGCTCAGGCTTCCGGGACCGCGCGCACGCCCAGGGCATCCAATGCCGTCTCCAGCTTCAGCCAGGCCTCGTCATCGCTGAGCCCGTCGGTCGGTTCCTTGGCTTTTCGGCGTTTCTCCGCCTCGCGCAGGCTGCGCTTGACCGCGGTGAAGCGTTTGCGCAGGTCCTTCTTCTCGGTCGGGGTGATGTCGTTCCACGGCCGCCCCTGCAGCCCCAGAACCAGGGCCCAGAACATCGCGAAATGCGGGGAGGCGCCTGCCAGCAGCATCCGCTTGTAGCCCTCGTCCGGCCCCAGCGCCCGCAGCGTCTCCGCATCCGGAATGCCGGCCCTGGCGCAGATCTCCGCGGTCTTGGGCCCGAGATTGCGGATCGAGGCGACCGGCTCGCCCATCTCAGTCCAGGAACACCGGCGTGCGGTCTCCGGCCGCGAAACGCGTCAGCACGGCGGGATACAAGCGATGCTCCTGCGTCAGAACCCGCGCGGCGAGCGTCTCGGGCGTATCCCCCGGCGCCACCTTCACCCGCGCCTGGCCGAGGATCGGCCCGTCGTCCAGCGCCGCCGTCACTTCGTGCACCGTGCAGCCATGCTCCGCGTCGCCGGCTTCCAGCGCGCGGGCATGGGTATGCAGCCCGGTGTATTTGGGCAGGAGCGAGGGGTGGATGTTCAGCATCCGCCCCGCCCAGGCGCCCGTGAAACCCGCGGTCAGGATCCGCATATAGCCGGCAAGGCAGACCAGATCCGCCCCCGCCGCCTCCAGCTCCGCCATCAGCGCCGCCTCATGCGCCGCCCGGTCGCCCTTGAACGGCCGATGCGGGACCGCCGCCACCCGGATGCCCCGCGCCGCGGCTTTCGAAAGCCCCCCCGCGTCAGGATCGTTGGACATGACCAGCGCGGCTTCCGCCGGAGACCCTGGCTTCGCCATCTCGTCGAGCAGGGCCAGCATGTTCGACCCGCCCCCCGAGATCAGGATCGCGACGCGCCGCTTCGCGCTCACGCCAGCCGGCCCCGGTAGGCGACGCCCTCGCCCTCGATGACGGTTCCGAGCCGGAACACCGTCTCCCCGGCCTCGGTCAGGCTTGAGACGACCGTCTCAGCCGCCCCGGCCTCGACCACCACGCAAAGGCCGATGCCGCAGTTGAAGACGCGCAGCAGCTCCGCCTCGTCGAGCCCGCCCGCATCGCGCAGCCAGGCGAAGACCGGCGGCAGGGTCCAGGCGCCGAGGTCGATCTCGGCGCCCAACCCCTCGGGCAGCACCCGCGGCAGATTCTCGGTCAGCCCGCCGCCGGTGATATGGGCGAGCGCGCGCACGCCCCCCCCCCGGATCGCCGCCAGCGCCGGTTTCACGTAGATCCGCGTCGGGACCAGCAGGCCCTCGCCCAAGGAGCCCTCGCCGAACGGGGACGGAGACGCCCAGTCCAGCCCCGCCGCCTCCGCCACCCGGCGGACCAGCGAAAACCCGTTGGAATGCACCCCGTCGGATGCCAGCCCCAGCACCACGTCGCCCGCCTCGCAGGCCACGGGCAGGGTGGTCCCCCGTTCCGCCGCGCCGACCGCGAAACCGGCGAGGTCGAAGTCGCCCTTCGCATACATCCCCGGCATCTCGGCGGTCTCGCCCCCGATCAGGGCGCAACCGGCGCGCAGGCAGCCCTCGGCCACGCCCTCGACCACCCGCGCCCCCTCGTCGACCGAGAGCTTGCCGGTGGCGAAATAATCGAGGAACAGGAGCGGCTCGGCCCCCTGGCAGATCAGATCGTTGACGCACATGGCGACGAGGTCGATACCCACGCCGTCCAGCAGCCCGGTGTCGATGGCGACCCGCAGCTTGGTGCCGACCCCGTCGGTGGCCGCGACCAGCACCGGGTCCGAATAGCCGGCGGCCTTCAGATCGAAGAGCCCCCCGAACCCGCCCAAGGCGTCGGCGACGCCGGGGCGCCGGGTGCGCGCGGCGGCCGGGCCGATGCGCTTCACCAGGTCGTTTCCAGCGTCGATATCCACGCCGGCGTCGCGATAGGTCAGGCCGTTGCGGCGGGTCATGGCGGTTCCTCGGATCGGCGTCGAGCGGATTGGGGCGCGGGGCGTGCGGGCGGTTTCGCGCCTCCTTTATCGCGGGCGAAGGGGCAGGGGAAGCCGGTCCGCGCGGCGATGGGTCTTCGCGCGGCCGTCGCAGCCCGTCCGTTCCCCTCGCCCGCTCCCCGTTGACCCCGCGCCCGCGCCCCGGCTAAACCCCGACCTGCGCCCGCGCGCCGCGGCCCCTTAGCTCAACTGGATAGAGCAGCGGACTTCTAATCCGCAGGTTCCGGGTTCGATTCCTGGAGGGGTCGCCATTTAAATTCAAAGGCTTGCGGGGCTTTCTTCACGCGAAGTTTTTCGCCGCTTTTCGCTGGGGGTCCGCTGGGGGTCCGCAAACCCTGCGCGACTCCGGGCCTCAAACCAATGAAATCGTCGGGGAGAACAGCGGGTGACGGCGCGCCCGTCGGCCAAGGTCCGGGATCATCCGGGCCAGCAACGGCGCATCGCGAGTCGCGCCGTCGGGAATGTCGCTCGCCTCCGCAATCGCCTGCGCCAGGTGAAGGCTCACGTCGAGATAGTCGACAAGCATCAGATCATTCCGCACCGGCGCGCCCCGCGCCGCCGCATCCAGCGCGGCGAGGTCGGAGGGATCGCCGGCCACGTCCCGCCACAGGCGCAGCGCCTCGCGCTTCCGGGCCTCGGAGGCCTGGGACGCGAGCAACAGGCAGATGCCGGCTTGGTTCCCGCCGTGGCGAATTTCGAAGTTCCAGCGCATCGCGTTCACGAATCCGCTTTCGAACACGTCCATTCGCCGGATCGCCAGCCCGAGCGGCGCATAAAGCGCTTCGCGGATCGACGCGGTCCCGTGACTGAGGTTGCGCGCCCAAAGCCCCATGCCTTCGCCATAGCCGAACAGGTTGGCGTCCGCGGCGGCGAGATACGGGACCTTGAACCAATCGTCGGCGAGAAAATTCGGTCCGCCGCGCAGTTCCACCAAGGTTTGCGAAAGCAGCCTGATCGTCGCGATCCTCAGCGCCTCGGGCGCGAAGGTCGCGATCATCGCCAGCGCCCCGGCCCGGAAATCCTGCACGTCGGGGACGGGCGAGAGGTCGAGGCCGGTGACGAAGGCTTTCAACTGCGCCCGGAACACCCGGTCGAGAACCGGCGGATCGGGCGGCGTCGGGATCATTGCGTCGCCGCGCGTTCCTGATTGAGCCGGAACAGGCGGGCGAGGATCTCGTCTTCGGTCAGCAGCCCCGCGCGCCAGTCGTCGCCCCAGCCGTAGGCCTCGGCCACCGCTTCGTCGAGCGTGGCGTGGGCGTGGGCGAGCCAGGCGGGGCGGGCGTTGTAGAGGTTGGTGAGCGTGCGCTTTTTCAGGACCGCGGCGGCGGCGTCGTCGACGGGAAGGATGCGGTCGGGATAGCCCGGAACCACCTCGGGTTCGCGCCGCACCAGGTCGGGCGGGTTGAGCCAGTTTTCGCGCAATTCGTTGAGCCGCGCGGCGGCAGCGGCGATCTTCTGGGCGCGCGGGTCGTCGGCGTAGTCGGCGGCGGGAATGTCGGGGGTGAGGCCTTCGGGGAAGGGGAAGGTCTCGAAGGTTGTGGAGGGGGTATAGCGCGGGTCGTTGCCCATCCCGAGATAGGTGCACATTCGCAACGACCATAGTTCGTGGAAGCGGGAATGCAGGATGCCGAAGGTCGTATCGTCATCGCGTGCGATAGCTATAAGCTGATGATCGGGATTGTATCTAGCGCTAAGAAAAACAAAAATTCGATGTTTGGCAACAACAGGTGTCGCGACGTAGCGATCTAATTCACTTAGCGCCCTGCGCATTCCAGCGCACGGTTCAGCAAATAGCCACCAATTTTCTCGATATTTTGCTCGCTTTACAAAATCTCTCTTAGGTTTGACGTGCTCTCTAACGTGCTCGAACGGAGACTCGTATAGAGTTGCGACGTCTAGTGGAGTATCTATCCCAAAATCGATAACCCATTGGTCTCTTGAGCGACGAACAATGTCTAAACCATTCGAATACGGAAATAACACATCCGAATTTGGGCGGTTATTTGGATTGCCCTTATAGACAAGCATTGCTCGTGCTGCTCTGCCTTCAATGTCAAAGCTGCCGGCTTTCACAGTGCCAACGAATCCAATTTTTCGGTTGGAAGCTAGTTTAACTGACTTTGTGATGTCGTTGGCAGGATCACTAGATCGGGCGGTCAAATTTGAAAGGATACCGGAAAATTCGATGCCGTTTAGATGAATAGGGCCCGCTTGAGAGCGGGATCTAAATGAAATCAGTGAAACACGAACCGACGCGCCATCCTGAATCCATGGATCGTCTGAGTGAGCATTAAAGATCTCACAAGTCTCTGATATCGTGTCAAGAACGCCACGATTTTTCCCGCCACGAATTGAGTTCGTCGAGACGAGGCCAGCTCGCTCTAAGCTTTCAGCTCGCACCAGTTCGCCGGCTTTGTAAAACCACCAACACACCAAATCCGAGAATGGTGAGATATCTCCTTTGTATGCGTCGCGCAGACTCTTTGAATAGCTCTCTCCCAATACGTCATACATTCGCTTAGTGCCGAGGAACGGCGGGTTCCCAACAACCACGTCGGCCGCAGGCCACTCCGCCCGCGTGCCATCCTCGTTCAAAACCGCGTCCCGACACTCAATCGTCTGCAAGGGCTTCAGGATCGGGTTCTTCGCCGCTTCAAAGCCGTTGCGCCGCATCCATTGAATCTCGCCGATCCAGACGGAGACGCGGGCCAGCTCCGCCGCGTAGGGGTTCAGCTCTATGCCCTTCACCGCCTCCGGCCCGACCGTCGGAAAACCCTTTCCGAACCCCAGCGCCTCGCCCTCCAGGTTCACCAGATGCTCGAGGTCCTTGAGCGCGAGCAGCGACAGATAAAGAAAGTTCCCCGAACCGCAGGCGGGGTCGAGCACGCGGAACCCGCGCAGCCGCTCGCCGAATTCCGCGAAGATGCGCAGGCCCTCGTTATGGGCGCGGGTGGCGGCGGCGGGGGATCTGGCGGATTTCTCGCGGGCGAGCGCGTCCTCGATCCGGGTTTTGGCGGCGGTCCACTCGGCGGTCAGCGGCTCGACGATCACCGGGTTGACGATCTGCATGATCTTGTCGCGGTCGGTGTAGTGGGCGCCGAGTTGCGAGCGTTTGTCGGGGTCGAGCCCGCGCTCGAACAAGGTCCCCATGATCGACGGGTCCACGTCGGACCAATCCAGCTTCGCCGCCGCCAGCACGTCGCGCAGGTCGTCGCGGGTGAGCGGGAAGGCGACGTCGTCGTCGAAGAGCCCGCCGTTGAACCACTCGACCTTTTCCATCCCCCAGCGGCCGCCCTTGGCCATCAGCTCGAAGAGCGAGGTCGCCAGTTCGTGGAATTCGTCGGGGGCGGCGACGGACGCTTCGATCATGCGGCGGAACATATGGTTCGGCAGCAGACGCACGTCCTCGGCGAACATGCAGAACACCATGCGGTTGACGAAATGCGCCACCGACTGCGCGTCATGTCCGCGGGCGCGGAGCCGCAGGGCGAGGTCGGCGAATTTGGTCGCGGCCTCTTCGGTCAGGGCCTGGCGGGTCTTTTTCGGTTTCAGTTCATCGGGGGCGAGGAAACAATTGCGCAGCAGGTCGCGCCATTTGGCGTCGGCGAGGGCGTCAAGGGCGAATTCGTGCTTCTCCTGAACCGTGTTGGTCCAGTTGGTATGGATGCGGAAGCGCGCCATGTCGGAGACGATCAGCAGCGGCGGATTGTCGAGCGCGACGGAGTAGTTCAGCAACTGTCGATAAGCGCCGTCGAGGTCCTTGCCGACGCCCTTGTATTCCCAGCCGAAGCAACCGCGCCGCCATACGTCGGCCCAGCCTGAGCCGCCGGAGGTCTTGTTGGCCCCGCGCTCGAAGGTGAACCATTCGTGGTTCGGGTCGGCGGTCGCGGGGTCCTCGATTTCGAGAAGGCGGCAGAGGTCGAGGAAATGCGGTTGGGAATCGCGGCGTTCGTCCTTTGGGGAGGCGCGCCATTTGGTGATGAATTGATCGGGGGTCACTCGGGCACGCTCTCTATCAATTTGGGCGACAATCAAGAGCACCCGCCCCGCGGAGGGTCAATCGCGGACGATCTCACGACGGCGTTTCGTCTCGCGCCGACGCGGGGCGCGGCCTCGGCTCGTTAACCCCTTTTCGGATTCGGATGGGGCGAGCCGTCGTGGTCCAAATTGCCCGCATGCTGATTTTCCCGGAAGGACCCGCAGCGGGGCGGGCGGGCAATGGGCTGCCTTCAGGAACGCGGGAACGGGTGGTTCTCCGGTACGGTTCGCGGACATGCTGCACGTTCCCGCCTGCGGCGGGCGAGGACCCGGCAGGCTGATCGGCTATCGAGACGCAGCGAGGCGTCGCGCGAGCCGGGACAAGGCCTCATCAAGCAAGCGGTCCGCTTCTATCTCCGCGTCCCATGCCGCCGCCCGCCAGCGCTTCCATGTCTTGTGGTGCAGGCCCGCCGGCCGCTTGGCCGAAAGCGCCTGCCACGGCGTCTCGCCGCCAAGCCGGCGAAAGGCCTTGTCTCGACGAGTGATGGCGCGGCCGAGCCGGTCCTCGGCCTGCGTGCGGTAGGCGAGGCCGGCGCAGCGGCGACAGCAGGGGCCGGGCTGGGCGAGGTAGACATGGGCGCAGCGCGAGCCGCAGGCGGGACAGAGGAACCACGCGCGCTCGCCTCCATAGCCGCAGGCGGTCCAATCGACTTGAACCGTCGAGGTCATGTCCTGCCACTCGCCGCCGCCGAAGCGCTGGCGGTAGTCGAGACGGACACGCAGCCGCGTGGCGTAGACGTCTATCGTGGCGACCCGCCGGCCCTCCGAGGTCCATTGCCAATTGCCCTTCCAGGCCCCCGGCGCGAAGAGCCCGGCCCTTGCGAACGCGCCTGCGCCGATCCTTCGATATTCCTCAACCTTGGCGCGGGTCTCCGGGCGTCCTCGGGTCATGGGCTCATTCTCCGATTTTCCGAAATCATTCGGGAACCGCGCGCGGCCTCCTACCTCGCCGGCCAGGTCTCAAACTGTGGACGTGGCGATTTACGATCCCCCGCCGGTCCGCAGTCCTGACCTTCTGACGATCCGAGGCCCCCCGCCCCCGCGACGGTCAGCAACGCGGGCGCGGACGAAAAACCCTGTTCCTCGGCCGCGGCCTGTTCCGCGGCATCACGGCTCAAGCCTTGGTCGAATTCGAGAAGGGCCGCGGTTTCCTCGAAGCGGTCGCGGTCAGGCGGGCGGGCCTTTGGCGGCGGCGCATTTCCGCACTCGGCCCCTGCTATTCCTGCGATAGTTGCTAAAGTCGGCCCTCGCGCCTCGTATTCGATAGCAGCTTTAGCCGGTGTAGCAGGGGCCGCGTCCGCGTTTCGCATCCGGGCGAGCGCGGCTTGGGCGTCGAAAAGAAAGGCCATCAGCCGGGCCCCCTGACGATCCGCCAGGCCTCGCGCCGGCGGGCGCCCCGGATCTCGGCCCCGTCGGGCAACTCGGCCAGATGACCGAAGCCCGCCAGGAACCGCAGCAGCTTGCGCGCCTTGGGGGCGTCCCTCAGTGCCGGCGGGCCATACTGCGCGACGTCGGAAGGCGAGACGCAGGGCTCGGGCCACCGCTCCGCCAGCCAGCGGCGCAGCGACTCCGCCTCGCGCACCTCGGCCGAGACCGCGGCCCCTTCCGAAAGGCGGGCCGCCTCGCCGAGATAGAAGTCGGCGAGCGTGATCGCGTCGGCCATGATCCCGGCCCCGACCTCGCGCGCCTCGGGATCGCCGAAGAGCGTCAGGACGCCCGCCAGCCGCGCCGCGTGTTCCGCCGCCTTGGAGGCGAAGGGCCGGACCGCTTCGAGGTCGCCGCCCACGGCCTGCGCCCGCTCCACGTCGTCGGCGAAGGCTTGGAGCAAGGCGCGGGCCTCGGGTGTCAGCCGGACCACGCGCAGGTCCAGTTCGTTGCGCGTGCCATCACGGAGCGGCAGGGGGCGGCGCAGGAGGTCGCCAACCCGCGACGCCCAGTGGTCGAGCGCCGCGTCGCTGGCGGGCGCGTGGCCATGGCGCAGGCGCGTGCCGATCACCGAAGACGGCTCGACGATCAGGAACCTAGCCAAAAACCCCTGGCCCGAGGCGATGGGGTCGGCCAGCAACCCCGCCGCCGCCACCGGCTGCGCCATCAGGTGACAGGCGAGCCGCCGCCCGAAGAACGTCGCCACCCCGTCGCCCGCGCGGGTCCGGTTGACCGGCGTCGCGTCCCACAGGCCCGACAACCCCGCGACGGTCTTCAAGCGGTTGTCCTGCGACATGCCATGTCCGCCGATGAAGGCCCCGCCTTCATCCGAGAAGATGCCCAGCGCCGGCCGCGACAGGGCGAGCGCCTTGGTCAGCCCCTCATAGGTCGGATCGGTCGCGATGATGAAAGGCAGCAACGGCCCTTCCGGCTCAGGACCTAAAACCTCAAGATCCGCCCGCGCCCCCTCGGGATCGGTCTTTGCGGTCTTCAAGATCGCCGCTCGCGCCGCCTGCCAGGCGTCGAGCCGGTTGCGGTAGGAGGGCAGGGCGTCCGCGTAGCCGTCGGCCAGTTCGCGCGAGTAGTCGTGAACCGGGCGCATCAGCAGCCGGTCGCAGGTCGACTTGCGCTCGCCCGACTGCGCAATGCTCAGGGCGAAGAGGGAACAGGGCGCGGCCCCGCCGGTCAGCGTCTCGACGTCGCCCAGCGCCTGCGCGGCGAGGGACGCCACGCCCAACGCCGATTGCGCGGCGAGCGCCATAGGGGCCTGCGACACGTCCTGCGCAGCCTCCGCGGCCTCACGAAGCGGGCCGAGGGCCTGCACCGGATAGGGGGCCGCGGGCGAGGGCTCGCGCATCAGGGGCGCCGGGGCGTCGGGGTGGATGGGGTTCGCGCCCGCGAAGGCGTCGCGCGCGTTCATCGGGCCGCCTCCTGCGCCGCATCGTTCCAGTCGAGCCCCGGCCCTGGCGGGTCCATGACCCGGACCCGCCAGCCATAGGAGACCGCGGCGCGGGCGAGACGCGCCGCCGCGGTCCTGCCCGCGTCGTCGCCATCGGGCGCCAGCACCAGCTCGCCCGGTTCGCGCGGCAGGCGAAGGGAGGCGACGCCCGAGGTCGACAGGCCCGCCCAGATGCTCGGGCGCAGGTCGGCGAGCGCGTCGCGCAGGCTCAGGGCGGTTTCGATGCCCTCGGCCACCACCAGCGGCCCGACGCCCTCTGCCAGCCGCACCGCGCCGCCGCGGATCGGGCCGAGCATCGCCCTTTGCGGGTCGACGGAGGCCTTCCGACCCGGCTCGGCCAGGTAGGTGCGATGCACGCCCACGAAGGCCTCGCCCAGCGCCACCGCGGCGACCATGGCCGGCAGGCGGCGCGCGGGCGCCCCGTGCCAGGCCTGGGGCGCGAAGCGGAGCGTCGCAGGGATCGGGCTGCGTATGGCCCTCGCGCGCAGATAGGCCTCGGCCAAGGTTCCCTCAGCCGGACCGGCTTCGGCCCACGCCTGTTCCGCCTGCCTCAGCCGGCGGGCGCGGTCCGCCCGTTCCAGCGCCGCGCGCTGCGCCTCGGCCGCGGGGTCCGGCTCGAAAGCCCGCCCCTCGCCCGAGACGAGCCCGCGCCCCCGCAGCGCATCCAGCACGTCGCCGAAATCGCAACCCGCCTTGCAGGACGCGAGCAACCGGCCTTCGCGCCCGTTGGCGAGCGTAAGGGCCGGCGTCCGGCGGTTGTCATGGGCCGGACAGAAGGCGACCCCGTAGCCCGAGGCCCCGCCGAACCAACGGCCCCCGAGCGCCCGCGTGATGCTATCCGCATCGCTCATTTTGCGCCCTCCGCATAGACGAGCGCCGCCACCACACGGGCGACGCTGGGGGGCATGGGATGGCGGAGGCGAAGCCGTTCAGCTTGCCGGCGCCGGGCGATGGGGGTAGGTTCGGAAGTGTCGTCAAGCCAGACAGACATTCCGAAGGCCCCGGACGCGCCCGCCAGCGCGCCGGGGTTTTTCATTTCCCGCATCATGCCGTTGCCTCGCCCGAGCCCGCGGCCCCGTCGCGGGCGGCGGTCGCCCTGGCGATGGCCGCGAAGATCTCGTCACGACGCCAGCGAGTCGCCCCGCCGATGCGGACGGGGCCGGGCAGTTGTCCGCCCGCATGTTTCCAGAGGGTCGCTCGGGAGATGCCGAGAACCTCGGCCGCCGAGCGGTCGGTGAGTAGTTCGGGGGTGATGTCGCTGTGCTGCATGTCGTCTACCTAAAGCTGCTTCAACTAGGCAAGCTTGGGGCAGACAAAGTTTCGGGGCTATATTTGGGCCAGCGAAAGCAGGACCAATGCTAGCACTGAACCTTCAATACATGGCGCAATGCTAGCATTGGCCTATTTGAAGCCGTCACCGTAGCGTTTCCATGTGGCGACATTAGCTTTGGCGCTTGAGCCGAGTTTTTTTGCAAAGGCCCATCTCGCGGCATCTGCTATCTTCGCCCCTTCTTTGATCTTACCGCGCATGAATTCGACCGTTTGGTCACGGTCTTGCCGCGCGCGAGTCCGTCCTCCCTTGCTGCGTGCCGCCTTGGCCTCCAAGCCCCTTTTGAAGCCATCTCGAAAGGAAAGGCGCGAGTTGCGTATTTCTTGCAATCGCCCCATTTCAAAGGCAGCGCTAAGTCTAGCGGTTTCACGGGTCAAATCAGAGAAGCTAAGGGCCTTTCTGAGCATTCGAGCACGCCAAAAGGTGTCCGATAGGGGCTCGCAAAATTCAAGAATGAAATCAATAGCGTATCTACAGCCTCTCCAAGGGAGTGTTTCTTCCAGTTTGGTCATCTCGGGCTCGGTTGTCGCAAACTCCGATCTGCTTCTAAAAACTATTCGCTTTCGAGGATCAGGCCAGCCCTCTTCAATAAATTCTACGCTCAACTCGTCGGCCCATTTCCTAGTCGCGTCCTCAAATTTAACCTCGTTCACACCTAAAGTGTAATCGAGCATCAATCTAATTTCTTCGGGCGTCGCCTCGTCTGTTTTCAAGCTGTAGCTGGAAATTGTGTGCATTTCATCTTGGGCGATGACGATGCGAAACTTCTCCAATTCTTTGCTCATGCCCGCAACTCCGTCACCACACCACGTTCCCCGCGAATCATTTCCGCCCAGCGATCCAGCACCCGCGCCCGCTGCGACAGAAGCCCCGCGCGGTTATAGACGCGCGCCACGGCCGAGGCGCTCGACGCGCTCGCCACATGGTTCAGCACCCGGTCGACCACGCCCTCGGACTCGCCCGCATCGGCCATGTGCGACGCGAAAGCCGTCCGGAAATCATGTAGCCGCCACGTCTCGGCCGGCTCAGGATCGCGGCCTCGCGCCTCCGCCGCTTTCAGCGCCCGCTTGGCGAGGGCTTGGTCGAGCCGGATCTTGGCGCGGCTGAAACCCGAAATCGGCGAACGTCCCGTGGTCGTGAACACCAGACCGCGCGCGTCGTCGCCGCCGGCCTCCGTCCGCAACTCGGCGAAGATCGCCGCCGCCGGCTCGGACAGGTGCACCACATGGCCCTTGCCGTTCTTCGTCCGGCTTCCGGGAACCGTCCACCGCCGGGCCTGCAAGTCGACCTCCGGCCATGTTGCGCCCGCCAGATCGCCGCGGCGCTGCGCGGTCAGCATCAGCAGCCGGAAATAGGGCGCCCACGGCGCGCCCAGCATGTCGGCCACGTCGAAGACATCCCGGATCTCGGCCAGTGACAACACACGTTCGCGCGGGCGTTCCCGCGTTGGGCGGGCGGTCGCCTTGCCGACGGGCTCGGGCATGTAGCCCCGTTGGAACGCCCAGTTCGTGAAATGCGAGAGGGCGGCGCGGACCCGGTTCGCCGCGATGCTCCGCCCTTCGCTCGCCTTCGCGTCGACCATCGCCTGAACCTCCCGACGGGTCAGAGAGGCGACGGGTCGGGACAGGCGGGAGGCCAGCGCGGCGCGCAATTGCCGTTCGCGCTCGACGCCCGTTCGCAGGCCCGACAGGTGCAGCGCCCGATAGGTGACGAGCGCTTCCTCGACGGTCAGCTCCGTCGCCTTCTGAACCTTCGCGGCCCGGCGTTCCCGGATCGGGTCGGCCCCGCCCAGCGCCCCGGCCCGAAGCCGTCGCGCCTCTTCGCGGGCCTTGGCGAGCCCGACGGCCGGATACTCGCCAATCGAGAACCGCCGCTTCTCGCCATGAACATTCACTTGCAGCGACCAACTGGCGACGCCCGCGGCGGTCAGCCGGTAGCGGAGCCCGCGGGCTTCGGTGTCGACAAGTTCGATGCGTCCGCGCTCGGGCGGGGCGAGGGCTTCCAGGCTCTTCGCGGTCAGCTTCGGCATCCGGCCTCCGGGGTCAAGCCTGCGCTGGGGGTCCGCTGGGGGTCCGCGGAATCCCGGACAGAGGCGATTTAATCCAGATTATGGTAGATGATTGGGGACAATCGTTCAACATGTAAGTCACTGGCATAAAACAGTGTTCGTGGATTGTCCCGGACGATTTCAGACGATGCCGGAAAACCCTGTCCTCGGACTTCTAATCCGCAGGTTCCGGGTTCGATTCCTGGAGGGGTCGCCATAATTCACGGCTACTTGATTGCTGCATTGCAGCGCCGCTCCCGGGCCGCTCTCGATCGCCAAGGGCGCGTTGCCCGTCCATCTCTCATCGCGGATCCGGGCGCGCGCCCGGCTCCCGTTTCGTCCGACGCCGGATCCTGCTCGGCGCCCCGGACGATCTGCGACCCGTCGCCGCCGGAAAACCCTAAAAGAACATGGCCTCGAGCGGGTCGGCCCCGGCATCCTCCTCGGCCTCATCGAAGATGTCGCGATCCGCATCGGCGCCCGATCCGTGCGCGGCGTCGCGGGGCGGCGGCAGGCCGAGCAGGGCGTCGTGAAGCCGGCGCTCGCTGTCCATCGTGTAGCCGCCCCGGATCTCGGCCAGCAGCGCCAGCCCCGCCTCCGGCAGCGCGTGGGGCGTGAGAATCATCGCGGTGCGCGACGCGATCCGGGCGTTCTCCCGCCGCAGATCGACCCCGATCGACGACATCTCGGCCAGGGCGTCGGACGCCCGCTCGAGATGGGCGGCGACCTGCGGGCTCTTGACCGCCAGGGTCTTGACCGCCGACTCCAGCCGCCGCTCGACCTTCCCGAGCAACGCCGCGGCCGACGATGCGTCCTGCTCGAGATGGGCGCCGCCCGCCGCGGCCGCCGCCTCCACTTCATCGTCCGCCGACAGGCCGCGCGCCAGCTCGGCGATCCGCTCGAGCCCGTCGAGCGCGGATTTCGCGGACTGGGCGGTTCCCACCGTCAGCTCCCGGATCTGCTCGGCGATCACCGTCAGCGCCCGACCCTGGGCGCCCAGCCGACCGCATTGCACCGTGGCGTTGAGGCTGAGCAGACGCATCTTGTCCTTGGTCGCGTTGACCGACCCGACATGGTCGAGCAGCGCGCCGGTGGCCCCGGCGACGTCCCTGGCCAGCGTGTCGATCTTCGACCGCTGCGCCTCGCAATCGCCGAGCGCCGCGGCGACCATGAGCAGCTCCTTGTTGAGGGCGGCGACCGAGGCGGCGTCGCCGCTTTCGAACCCGTAGAGCGCCTGGCTGCCGGTCAGGAGGTCGTTCGTCTCGCGCTCGAGGCCCTGGATGGATCCGCCGGCACGGGTCAGCTCCGCATCGAAGACGACGGCGGCGTCCTCGAGCTGGGACGACTGCAGGCTGCGCAGGATCGTCATGAACGCCTCGCGCGCCGCCGGATCCAGCGCATCCAGGCCGCCGGTCGCGCCGAACCGGTCGAGCGCCGTCTCGACATGCTCGATGCGCTGACGCGTGTTGTCGCCGACCTGCAGGGCGAAGACCGCGGCCGAGATGCGCTCCGAGATGCGGCGCGACGCCTTCACCGTCTCGATGCTGGCCGACGCGGCCTGCTCCCTCCGCCGCGCGAGGCCCGCCAGGCGGACGCGGATGCGCTCGGCCATGTCCTCGAGCAGGGTTTCGTTCGCCGCCTCGAACAGCGCCCGCTGCCGGGCGGCGCGGCTCACATCCGTCGACAGGCGCTCGTAAAGGGCGACGAAGGCTTTGACGACCTCGGCCGCCTCTTCGGAAACCGCCACGATGTCGGTCTTGAAGACATCGATGCCCTGCACATCGCCCGGCAGGCTCGACGCGGCGATCCGGGCGTTCAGCGCCACCATGCTGATGGTCCGGATCCCCACCATCAGATCCTCGATCGGCGGCCTCACCCGCGCGACCGCGCCGATCAGCTCGTTCATCACCGGGCGCTCGTCGGCGAAGGACGCGCCCATGCGCATCGCCTGTTCGGCCACGGCGTCGAGCTTCGCCGTCGCCTCGCGGATCTCGGCGCTCTCGAAATCCTGGGTCAGCCGCTCGAACAGCTCGGCGATTTCCACCAGGTCGTCGACGCAGGACGAAAGGCCGTCGCCGACCTTGACGAAGGCGGTTTCGATCCGCTCGCGCGGGGCCCGCAGCGCCATGGCGACGTCGGCGAGCTCGGACGCGCCGGTCAAGGCGGTCATCGCGGGCGTCCGTGATGGACGCCCGCGGCCCGGGCGGCGCGCAGCGCCTCGTGGGCGATCTTGCCGAGCGGGACCACGGACATGGCGGCGCCGCGGTCGACCGCCTCCTTCGGCATGCCGTAGACCACGCAGCTCCGCTCGTCCTGGGCGATGGTGGTCGCGCCCATGTCGCGCATCTCCAGCAGGCCGCTGGCGCCGTCGTCGCCCATGCCGGTCATGATCACGCCGACCGCGTTGGCCCCGGCCCCGTAGGCCGCCGAGCGGAACAGGACATCGACCGAGGGCCGGTGCCGCGACACGTAAGGCCCGTCGAAGATGTCGACGCGATAGCCGCGGCCGACCCGGCGCAGCGCCATGTGCCGCCCCCCCGGCGCGATCAGCGCAAGGCCCTGGCGCGGCACGTCGCCATCTTCCGCCTCGCGCACCTCGATCTCGCAGCAGCCATCGAGCCGGCGGGCGAAGGCGGCGGTGAAGGTCTGCGGCATGTGCTGCACGATCACCACGCCCGGCGCGTCGGGCGACAGGGTTTCGAGCACCTCCTTCAGCGCTTCGGTCCCGCCGGTTGAGGCGCCGATGCAGATCAGCGGTTCGGTGACCGGCATGCTCGCCCGGAGCGTGGCCATGCGATGGGCGGCGAGCGGCGGGATCACCGCGTCGGCGGAAAGCTTCGCTTCGACCGGCGGGGCGGGGGGCGCATGGCGCCGCTTGCCGAACCGCGCATGCGCTGCGGCGCGGACCGCGTCGCAGACCAGCATCCGCGATTCCTGCAGCATCTGCGCGTTGCCGGCGCCGGGCTTGGTGATGACCTCGACCGCCCCGGCCTCGAACGCCTCCATCATCTTCTCGGAGCCGCTTTCGGTGAGCGACGAGCAGACCACCACCGGAATCGGCCGCTGCGCCATGATCCGGCGCAGGAAGGTCAGCCCGTCCATGCGCGGCATCTCGATGTCGAGAATGATGACGTCGGGCACTTCGTGGCGGATCCGTTCGACCGCGACATAGGGATCGGCCGCGGTCGCCATGACCTCGAGCCCGGGCTCCTGCGAGATGATGTCGCTCAGCACGATCCGGACCGAGGCGGAATCGTCCACGATCAGAATGCGCACCGGCGCGCTCCCGGGCGGAGGCGCGGGGATGTTCGTTGCGGGATGACTCGGCATCGGCGCCTCACAGCTTTTCGAAGACGGAGGGGGCGATCTGGCGGATTTCGCCAATTCGCTCGACGATCAGATCGGAGAGGCCGAGGATCAGATAGCCGCCCGGCCTGAGATGGCCGATCATCCTTCGGATCACCGCGATCTGGTCGTCGCGCTCGAAATAGATCAGCAGGTTGCGCAGGAAGATCACGTCCAGTTCGCGGTCGATCGGATAGCTCTTGTCCATCAGGTTCAGTTGAGAGAACCGGACGAACTGGCGAAGCTCGGGGACGATCCGCGCCTCGGACGCTCCCTGGCGGCGCTGCGACCGCATCAGGTAGCGCGCCTGAAGCGGGCCGGGCACCGCGACGGTCATGTCCTGCGAATAGACGGCGCGTTCGGCCTGATCGAGGACCCGGCTGGAGATGTCGGTGCCGAGGATGGCGAAGCGGAAGTCCTGGCTGCGCCGCTGCATCTCGGCCAGCACCATCGCGATGGTGAAGGCCTCGGCGCCGGTGGAGCTCGCAGCGCTCCAGATCTTCAGGAGCGGCCGGGCCGGCCGGCCGGGCAGGGCCAGCAGGTTGGGAACCAGCCGCTCCTCCAGCAGCCTGAAATGCTCGTTCTCGCGGAAGAAGTCGGTCTTGTTGGTGGTGATCGCGTCGATCAGATACTGCAGCTCGGCGTCGAGACCGCCCTGGTCGAACAGGAACCGGCAATAGCCGTGGAGCGTGCCCATCCCGAGCGACTGGACCCGGCGCCGGATCCGGCCCTCGACCATCATCCGCTTGGCCGGCGCCAGGCTGATGCCGGTGTTGCGTCCGATCAGCGCCGACAGCTTCTCGAAGTCGGACGCGCTCAGGTTGTCGTCGACCATTTCCGTCATCACCGGCATGTCTCCAGATGTCGCGCGCCAAAGATCGCGATGCGCCGTTCGCCGAACAAATGATGTCCCTTCCGTGTCGCAGGAGACCGGCGCCCCACGGCATGTCGGGGCGCACGGCCGGGGGCGTTGCGGATCAGATCAGCGCCGGTTCGGCCGGCGCCATGCCGGCGCCGCCGGCCGGAACCGACGCGAACAGCGCGTCGAGGTCGAGGACGGTGACGAAGGCGCCGTTGCGTCGGCCGATGCCGGCGATGGCGTGGCCGCGCCAGCCCGGGGTGACCTCCGGCGCCGGCTCCAGCTCTTCGGAATCCAGCACCGTGACCTCGTAGACCCGGTCGGTCTTGAGACCGATCATCGCGGACGTCCCGGACGCGCCGATGCTCAGCACGATGATCCTCGTGTTCTCGTCATCCTCGCGCGGCGGCATCCCGAGCGTGGCGCGCAGATCCAGCACCGGAACGCTCAGTCCGCGCACGTTGATCATGCCCAGCAGGTTTTCGGGGGACCGGGGCAGCCGCGCGATCGGGCGCAGCTCCAGGATCTCGCGGGCCCGGTCCACCGGCGTGGCGAAGATCTCGCTCGCCACCCCAAGGGTCACGTATTGGGAGGTTCCGATCATGCGCCCAGCCTCTCTCTCATGCAGCCTCCCGCTCATGCGGCCTCTCCGGCGCGGGCGGCGCCGCCCCGGCCGGCGCGCACGAATTCGCGGTCCAGAGCGTCCTCGCCGCCGTTCATGTCGAAGTCGAATCCGCCGCCGACCGGGGCCCGGTCGACCGGCGGCTTGCTCGCCGCCGCGGACGGGGTTCGGCCGGTTTTCTTCGGGGCCGCCGCGCGGTGGGCGCCGCGGGCGACCTTCGACGTCTTCCGCGGGCCGGTCGACGCGGCGCGCAGGTCGCTTTCGTCGATATGGAAGAAGCCGATCGCTTCCTGGAGCTGGCCGGCCTGACCGGCGAGCTCTTCCGCGGTCGCGGCCATCGAGTCGGACGCCATGGTGTTCTGCTGGGTCACCGTATCGAGCTGCTGGATGGCGGTGTTCACCTGAGCCGCGCCGACCGACTGCTCGCGGCTCGCCCCCGAGATCTCCTCGACGAGTTCCGAGGTGCGCTGGATGTCCGGCACCAGCTTCATCAGCATCTCGCCCGCACGCTGGGCCGCCTTCACCGTGTCCCCCGACAGCGTCGAGATCTCCGCCGCGGCGGCCTGGCTGCGTTCGGCGAGCTTGCGCACTTCCGAGGCCACCACCGCGAAGCCGCGGCCATGCTCGCCGGCCCGCGCCGCCTCGACCGCGGCGTTGAGCGCCAGCAGGTCGGTCTGGCGGGCGATCTCCTGCACCACCATGATCTTTTCGGCGATGGTCTGCATCGCGTCGACGGCGGTGGTCACCGCATCGCCGCTGGCCTGGGCGTCCTTGGCGGACTGGCGGGCGATCCTTTCGGTCTGGGAGGCGTTGTCGGCGCTCTGCTTGATGTTGGCCGACATCTGCTCCATCGACGCGGAGGCCTGCTCCGTCGCCGAAGCCTGCTCCGTCGCCCCCTGGGAAAGCTGCTCCGCCGTGGACGACATCTCGTTGCTGCCGTCCGCGACATTGCGCGCGGCGGAGGCGACTTCGGCCACGATCTTCCTGAGGCTCCCGACCATCAGGCCGATGCCGGCCAGAACGCTGTCCTGATCGCCTTTGCGAAGATCGACGTCCATGGTCAGATTGCCGTTGGCGACCTCGCGCACCAGGGACTGCACATAGTCCGGCTCGCCGCCGATGCTGCGCAGCACGTCGCGGGTGACGTACCAGCTGACCGCGAAGCCGAGCAGGGCGCACAGGCCGACCGCGCCGGACAGCAGCCGCATCGCCGAAGCGTAGAGGGCGTCGCCTTCGGTGCTCGCGGCGTCGCCGCCGCTTCGGTTCATGTCGACGAGCGCCAGCGCATCCGCCGAGAAGGCGTTGAAGAGCGCCAGCGCCTCGCCGTTGTAGATGGCCAGGGCGCGGTCGTTCTCGTTCCGGTTGGACAGCGCGAAGGCCTCGTTATGATGGACCAGATACGCGTCGAACTTCTTCGAGAACGCCTCGTAAATGCTGCGTTCTTCCGGAGAGCTGATGAGCTTCTCGTATTCGGCGCGGGTCGTGGCCAGATTTTGCAGGATATGGTCGATCTCGCCCGTCCACGTCTCCATGTCGGCGGCGTCGGACAGCGTCAGATGCTGGAATTCGGCGACCCGAAGGTCGGAGGTCAACGTGTTGGTGCGATTGACCAGATCGATGCTGGGAAGCCAGTTCTCCGCGATCTCCGTCGACTTGCTGTTGATCATGCTCATCTGCCAGAGCGCGAACACGCCCATGGCGGCGGCCATCGCGACGACGAGCGCAAACCCTATGCCTAGTTTCGTCTTCATGCTTATCTTCATGACCTGTTCCTACTCGACGGAGAGACGCGGCGTTTCGAGGATCCGCGATATGGTTTGGGGCGCCCGACGACATGCTCGTCGGATGCGGATGTCGGATGCGGGCGTCGCCGCGGCGGCGCGCGCCGCGACGAACGCGGTCGGCGCCGGGACGACCGGGGTCAGGCCCCGCCGTCGTCCATCGGCGGCGCCAGGCCCGCGCGGGTCGCGAAGATGCGGCTCATGTCCGGGATCACGATGAACTCGCCGCCGTGCTGGCCGATCCCGCGGATGAAGCTCGCCGGCCAGCGCATCCCGACCTTCGGCGCGATCTCCACCGAAGCCATCTCGATATCGGTCACGTCATGCACCTTGTCGGCGAGCAGGCCGGCGACCATCGCCTCGCCATCCACCTCGACCTCGATCACCACGATGCGGGTCTCCTGGTTCGGCGCGCGGCGTTCCATGCCGAACATCACCCGGAAATCGGCCAGCGGCACCACGGCGCCGCGCACGTTGATCAGCCCGCCGACGAAAGCGGAGGCGTTGGGCACGCGGGTGATCGGGGTCAGGTCGAGGATCTCGCGCACGCTCTGCGCCTCGATGGCGAAGAGCTCGTCCTCGAGCCGCAGGGTCACGGCGCGGAAGGCCGCGCCCTGCGCCTGGGCGCCCGAAACCGCGGTCGGATGCGTCGCGACCGCGCTCATGCCGCCCTCCCCAGCTCGCCCTGGCTGCGCGCCTCCAGCTCCTGTCCGAAATCCACCAGGTTCATGACGTCGAGGATCAGCGCGACCGCGCCGTCGCCGAGGATGGTCGCGCCCGAGAAGGTCTTCACATCGGCATGCAGTTTCGAGAGCTGCTTGATGACGGTCTGCTGATTGCCGAGGATCTGATCGACCACGAGACCGACGCGGGTGTCGCCCGACGACACGATCACCACCTTCTGATGCTCCTCGGGCGGGGCGTTGACGCGGAACAGGTCCCGCAGCCGCAGATAGGGCACCAGATTGCCGCGGATGTTCAGGAAGCTGCGCCGTTTGGAGCCGGCTTCGGCGGAGCGGGGCAGCTCCACGCATTCCTCTATCGCGGCGAGCGGGATGGTGTAGCGCTCCTCGCCGACCCGGATCAGCAGCCCCTCGACGATCGCGAGCGTCAGCGGCAGGCGCAACGTCACCCTGGAGCCCTGGCCCGGCGCGCTCGTGAGGTCGATGCCGCCGCGCATGCCGTCGATGGCGCGCTTGACGACGTCCATTCCGACGCCGCGGCCCGACAGCGACGTGACTTCCTTCGCGGTCGAGAAGCCGGGCTGGAAGATGAGCTTGAAGAGGTTGCCTTCCTCGATCTTCTCCTCGGGCTGCAGCAGGCCCGCCTCCTCGGCGCGGGCGCGGATCCGCTCGGCATTGAGGCCCGCGCCGTCGTCGGCGATGGTGATCGCCACTTCGGCGCCGGCATAGGCCGCGGAGAGCTTCACCGTGCCCCTCGCGGATTTGCCCGCGGCGAGGCGGACTTCGGCGCTTTCCAGCCCGTGATCGACGGCGTTGCGGATGAGGTGAACCAGCGGGTCGGCCAGCAGCTCGATCATGGTCTTGTCGAGCTCGGTCTCCTCGCCGGAGGTGATGAACTCGATCTCCTTGCCGAGCTCGTGGGAAAGATCGTGCACCAGCCGGCGGAAGCGCCCGAAGAGCGTGCCGATCTGAAGCATGCGGATGCCCATCGTCGTGTCGCGCAGACCCGCCGACAGACGCTCCATATCCTCGGCGACCGCCTTGAGGACCGGATCGGCGCTGCCGGCGGCGACCTGGTTGAGCCGCGCCTGCGCGATCACCATTTCCCCGACCCGGTCCATCAGCTCATCGAGCCGCTCCGCCGGGACGCGCAGCGACGACGCCTTCTCCGGCGCCGGCCTCGTCTCGGCGGGACGGCGCGAGGCAGGCGCCGCCTGGGGTTTCGCCGTGACGACGACCGCCGCCTGGGGCGCGGCTTCGGGCGTCGCGTCGGCGGCGGCCGAAGGCGGCGGGGTCGGCTCGACCGGGCGCCCGCCCGTTTCGGACGCGGCATCGACGGGCCGCGGCGCGGCGACGGGCGCGCCGGGCTCGAGCGCGTCGATCTCGAGCGTCATGCCGTCGCGCAGGAACAGGAACACGTCCTCCACCGCCTCGAGCGGCGCCTCGGTGCGCAGCAGGACGTTCCAGCTGAAATGACAGACGTCCGGATCGAGGGAGTCGAGATCCGGAACCTCCGCGATCAGCGCCGTGACCTCCGCATCGCCGAGGTCGACCAGTTCCTCAAGGAGCAGAAGCGGGTTGGTGCCGTAGACCATCGCGTCGGCCGGAAGCTTGAACCGGATCCGCCAGCCGGCGCGCGCCGCCGCAACCGTCTCCGGCGCGGGATCTTCGGCCGCGGGCAGGGGGACCGGCTCGGCGTCGCCTTGCGCGGGGGCGGGCGCGGTCCCCCCCCGGTCATCGCTGACGGCGCGGCGCAAGGCGGCCAGGATGTCCTCGCCGCCCGGCTCTTCGATGCCGGGGTCGCCGGCGAGCTCGGCGATGTGGTCGCGGGCGGCCAACGCCACCTTGATCAGCTCCTGGCTCGCCTTGGCCTCGCCCTTGCGGACCCGGTCGAAGGCGGTTTCGAAGTCGTGGACGAAGGCGGCCACGGCGTTGAAGCCGAACATCGCGCCGGAGCCCTTGAGGGTGTGCAGCGCGCGGAAGACGCTGTCGATCAGCTCGCCGTTCTCGGGTTGCTGCTCCAGGTCCAGAAGTCCCTGCTCCAGGACTTCGAGCAGCTCCCGCGCCTCCTGGCGGAAGACCTCGATCAGATCGGACGTCGTCATGCGCCTGCCACCTTCTTGATCACCGCCAGCAGTTGTTCCTGCTTGAAGGGCTTCACGATCCATCCGGTGGCCCCGGCGGCCTTCGCCTCCTGTTTCAGGCCATCGCCCGACTCGGTGGTGAGGAACACGACCGGAACCCCCTTGGAGGAGGGATGCGTGCGGTATTTCCGGATGAATTCGATCCCGTTCATCACGGGCATGTTGAGGTCGGTCAGAACCGCATCGAACCGGCCGCCGACGGCCTTCGCGTAGCCATCCGCGCCATCCGTCGCCTCGACGACCTTGTAGCCGGCGGCCGACAGGGTCATCCGGACCATCTGCCGGACGGAGGCTGAATCGTCGATCGTCAGAATCGTCTTGCTCATTGCGGCGCGCTCCCGGTCCGGTCGGCGAGGCCGACCCATAACTCGTCGTCCCAGATCAGGGCGAAATCCGTCGCGGCCGCGATGCCGCTGCGGGTCAGGCCCTCGGCGACGACGCCGCCGGCCGGAATGCGGATGCTCAGCGATTTTCCGACGCGCCGGGCCGATTTCTGGGCCGAAACCAGCAGCTGCAGCACACCTGCGTCGATGGAGACGGCGTCGCCGCAATCCACCACCGCGGTCGGGTCCCGGTCGATCGCCTCGCGCAACCGCTCGATGATCGACTTGCCATCCTTGAGGTTCAGATCACCGCTCAGGCGAATGACCGACATGCTCTCACCATCCATGAGAGTTGCTCCATAATCACGCCGTCCGCGCCACGCGCGGTTGCGTTGCTCTCTTTGAAGACGTCCGTGGTCAAAGCGGATCCGACACTTGGATCCGCACGCGCTCGCCTCACGCGGGTTTCGCCCGCAGAGCCGTAGTGGTTCGCCTTTAAAAATCCGTTATCGCGGGCCCGGTCCCGATCCGGTCCGACCCCGGAGACCTGGGGCCGGTCCCGAAGCCTGCCCATCGCGCCGGCCCGGGCCGTATCGGCCCGGCATGATTCCTGCCCTGGCCAACGGCCCGTTGGGGGCGGTCGCACGACGCCCCTTCGCGTCAGCGCACGCGTCGCGGGCGGCATGGCCGCGTCATGCCGATGCCGTTGCGGACGTCGATGCTGCGGCGTGGCCGAGGAAAGGGTCGGGACCGGACGGGCGGCTCCTCATCGCCGCGGGGCGGGGTCGTCGCGAGCTTGCGGATGCTCCGGACGACGATCGCCATCGGCAACGCGTCCCCGGCCACGTTCGGTCCCCGGCGACGGCGGGGCGGGCCGAGACCGCCCATCGACGCAGGCCGCCGGGCGCTTTCGGCTTTGGCGGCCGCGCCGGCGATCTCGAACCTGCGACGGATGACGGGCGCGTGCGCCGTCGTGCCACCGGCGATGCGTCGCCCCCGCTCACGCCTTACGGCTGGGGGAGCCCGGACGAGCGTTTTCGCAACCCCGCCTGGAACCGGAGCGGCGCCGGGACGCGCCGCCCCGAGGGGTCTCGTTCCCGCCCCGCCTCAGCCGGCGGAGGCGTCGGCCGGCTCTTCCACGAAACCCGCCCAGCCGCGCATGTATTTCACAAAGGCCGGCGACAGGCCCTCGGCGGCGAGATGCGCCTCGCTGACGGGCGTGGGAGGCGAGGCATAGCCCGCATCCGCCATCGCCCGCCTGGGATAATCGTGGCGCAGGATCGCGGCCCGCCCGATCACCGCGAAGTCGCAGCCCGCCTCCAGCAGATCGGCCGCGTCCCTGGCGCTCATCACCTTGCCCGCCGCCCCCAGCCGCACCTTGCCGCGCGGCAGCTCCACGATCCGTTCCAGCATGGTGCGACCCTTGTGGGCGGGGTCCGAAGGCTCCTTGCGCACATCCCAGAGCGACATGTCGAGATAGTCGACAACGCCCTGGCGCAGCACCTCGGCGGTCACGTCCATCATCTCGCCGAAGCTGAGGCCGAAGCGCTCCAGCGACAGGCGCAGGCCCAGCTGGAACTCCGGCCCGCAGGCGGCGCGCACGCCGTTCACCACTTCGAAGAGCAGCCGGGCCCGGTTTTCGGGGGAGCCGCCGTAGCGGTCCTCGCGCCGGTTCAGCTCGGGGCTGAGGAAGGCGCAGATCAGGTAGCCATGCGCGCCATGAACCTCGACCCCGTCGAAGCCCGCCTTCTCCGCCCGCAGCGCGCCGGCGATATAGGCGTCGCGCGCGGCCTCCACCTCGGCGGTGGTCATCGCGCGGGCGCCGGTCTCGGCGTCGTCGGACGGGCCGAAGACCTCGCCCACCAGATCCTTCGGCGAGCGGATGCCGGCATGATGCAGCTGCAAGGACGACACCGAGCCCGCCGCCCGGATCCCGTCGGCGAGCCGGGTCAGCCCCTCCAGATGGTCATCCGAAAATACGCCCAGCTGCCCGCCGAACCCCTGGCCCTGGGCCAGCACATGGGCCGCGCAGGTCATGGTCAGCCCGAAGCCGCCCTCGGCGCGCATCGTCAGCCAGCGGTATTCCTCGTCCGACAGCCGGCCGTCTTCATGGCTCTGCCGGTTGGTCAGCGGGGCCAGCATGAAGCGGTTGGGCAGGACGGGGCCGCGGGCGAGGGTCAGCGGCTGGGCGAGAAGATCGAAGGGCGTCATGGTCTTCCTTCCGAATAGGCGGGCGGGTCGGGAGCGGGTTCGGCGTCGGGTCGGGGCGGATTGGCGGCGGCCCCTGCGCGTCGGAGAGAAGACAGTCACGCGCGCGCGGTCCTGTCAAATGCCGCGCGCGCCGATGAGGCGGCGGCCGACGACCCCCGCGATTTGCGGTTTGTTCACGCAAACCGCGTAGCGCATCGGCGGAGGCAACGGGCGCGGGCGCTGAATGACATGAGCATTCTCGATCACTATGATCTTCGCATCGCCTGCGTCGCGGTGGCCATCGGCCTCGCCAACGGCCTCGTCAACAGCCGCTTCGTCACCCGTCTGGCGGATGAGCCGCCGGCGCGGCGCCGCCTGTCGATGTCGCTGCTCGGACTGATCGCCGGGGTCACGGTCTGGGCGGTGCAGACGCTGATCGTGCTCGGCTTCCGCTGGACCGACCCGATCAGCGGCGCGCCGATCGGCTTCGGCTACGACCCGGCGAGGGTGATCGCCTCGCTCGGCTTCGCCGTGGGGATCCTGACGGTCACCTTCCGCCTGAACACGGGCGAACGGCCCTCGGTCTGGCGGCCGCTGGCGGCGGGCGGCTCGCTCGGCCTGGTGGCGGTGGCGGTCAACGTGATGACCATCCAGGCCCTGCACGTGCAGGGGCAGGTGATCGTCGACACGACGCTGCTCGCCGTCAACCTGGTCTCGGCGACGGCGGGAACCGGCCTCGCCCGGCTGTTCAACACCGGCCCGCCGCGGTTCCGGCGGACGGGGATCGGGCGGACGCTGCTGGGCGTCTCCATCGCCAGCCTCATCCTGCTGTCCATCGCCTCGGTCACGGTCGTCCCGGATGCCTCCGCGACGCTGCCGCCTGGGATCATGCCGCCCGCGCCGATGGGCTTCCTGGTGATGGCGATGGCCGTGATCGCGACCGCGGCGAGCTACGGGTTCAGCCTGGTCGGCGACTCGATGAGGCGGGAGGCGGAATCGCGCTACCGGCATCTGGCGCTGCATGACCCGCTGACCGGGCTGCCCAACCGCACCCACCTGCTGGCCGCGCTGGACGAGGCGCTGGCGGCGGCGCGCTCGGGCGTCTCGCCGGGGCTCGCGCTCATCGGCGTCGATCTCGACCGCTTCAAGCCGGTCAACGACGTGCACGGCCATGCCGCGGGCGACGCGCTTTTGCGCGGCATCGCCGACGCGGCGACGGCGATGCTGCAGCCGGGGGAGCTTTTCGCGCGCACCGGCGGCGACGAGTTCATCGCCCTCAAGGCCGGCGCCGACCAGGACGCGGCGCTGGACTTCGCCCGGCGGCTGGGACGGGCGACCGCGGCGCCGGTGGCCTTCCAGGGCTCGGAGCTCTCGGTCGGGGCGAGCTTCGGGGTCGCGCTCTGCCCGCGCGACGGCGACGACGCCGAGACGCTGCTCGGGCGCATGGACCTCGCGCTCTACCGCGCGAAGGAGGAGACGGGCGACGCCGTGCGCCTCTACGACCGGCGCATGGACGAGGCGCGGCGCGACCGCTCGGCCCTGGCGATGGAGCTGCGCGCCGGGCTGGAACGCGAGGAATACGAGCTGCATTTCCAGCCGCAGACCCGCCTCTCCGACGGGGCGGTGACGGGGTATGAGGCGCTGATCCGCTGGCGCCATCCGACCCGCGGCCTGCTCGCCCCCGACGCCTTCATCCCGGTGGCCGAGCGCACCGGCCTGATCCGCGACATCGGGGGCTGGGTGCTCTGCGCCGCCTGCCGGGAGGCGGCGAAATGGCGCCCGGACCTGCGCATCGCGGTCAATGTCTCGCCTCGCCAGCTGTCGCAATCCGATTTCACCGAGCTGGTCGGCGATGCGCTGCTGGCCACCGGCCTCGCCCCCGACCGGCTGGAGCTGGAGATCACCGAAGCCAGCATGATCGAGGATCACGCCCAGCTGCGCGCGGTGATGACCGCGCTCAAGGCGCTCGGCGTGCGGGTGGCGATGGACGATTACGGGGCCGGCTACGCCTCGCTGGCCGCGCTGCGCAACTTCCCCTTCGACAAGATCAAGATCGACCGCGAATTCATCGCGACGCTGGGCGTCGACCCGCAATCCACCGCCATCGTGCGTTCCACCCTGATGCTGGGCCGGGCGCTGTCGATCCCGGTGCTGGCCGAGGGGGTGACCACCGAGGCCGGCCGCCGCATCCTGCAGGACGAGGGCTGCCTGGAGGGGCAGGGCTTCCTCTTCGGCCATCCCGTGCCCGCCGCCGATCTGCCGGACGAGATTTTGCGGGTGGAGAGCGGCGACGCGCCCGGCCGGGCGGACTACTCGACGTCGCCGCCTGATCCGACGCCGACCCGGACCCCGACGACACCCGCGCGGAACCGGGCATGACACAGGTCGAGCATGCGGTGCGGATGGACTTCGACCTCGGCCTCGCCGGGCTGGCGATCGCGGTCGGGATGCTGTGCAGCGGGCTCGTGGTCCGGTTCTACCTGCGCATCTGGATCGAGCCGGACGGCCGCCGCCGCTGGTGGCTGCTGCTGACCGGCATCGCCACCGGGGGCACGATCTGGGCGCTGCACATGCTGGCCCGGCTCGCCGTCGCGCCGGACGTCCCCAAGGTCTACGACACCGGCATCGTGCTGCTGGCCCTGCTGGCCACCTGCGTCGCCTGCATCTGCCTGATCTGGATGATGGCGGCCCGCGTCGGCGTCTGGCCGGGGCGCCTGGTCGGCGGACTGGCCGGCGGGCTGCTCGGCGCGATTTCGACCAGCACCCATTTCGCCGCCGCGCTCGCCACCCACCCGGCCGGGACTCTGCACTGGCATCCCGACCTCGTGGCGGCCGCCTATCTCTGGACCATGGTCACCGGGGCCCTCGCCACGGCGCATCTCATCCAGGGCGCCCGTCTTCGCGCGGGCTACGAGGCGGCGGGAATTTACGCGGTCTCGATCCTCGTGCAGGTGCCGATGGGCCTGAGCGCGCTCGACGTGATCGCGGATCCCGCCATCCCGCTGCCGCACGGCATGTCCCACGCCGGCGCCGTCTCGCTGCTGGTGGCGGCGCTGGTCGCCACCCAGCTGGTGCTCGGCCTCGCCATCTTCTACATCGACCGGGCCGCGACCCGCGACGCCCGCGCCCGCTACCGCCATCTGGCGTTGCACGACACGCTGACCGGGCTGCCCAACCGCGCCTATCTGCGCGAGGCGCTGGAGGAGGCGATCGCGGGCTCCGCCGCGCTGGACGCGCGGCTGGCGCTGATCTGCCTCGATCTCAATCGGTTCAAGCCGGTCAACGATGTGCACGGCCATGCCGCCGGCGACGCGCTGCTGCGCGGAATCGCCGGGAGGCTGAAGGCGGCGCTGGGGAAAGGGGAGTTCATCGCCCGCACCGGCGGCGACGAGTTCGTCGCCTTCAAGTCCGGGATCTCCGACCGGGACGACGCGCTCGACTTCGCCCGCCGCCTGCGCGTCTCGATCGCCGGCCCGGTGCTGTGGGAAGGGCTGGAGCTCGCCGTCGACGCCGCCGCCGGCGTCGCCTTCCTGCCTGACGACGCGATGGACGCCGAAACGCTGATGAACCGCGCCGACCTCGCGCTCTACCGCGCCAAGGCCGACCCGCTGGATCCGGTGCGGCTCTACGAAGGCCGGATGGACGAAGCGAACCGCAACCGCTCGGCCCTGGCGATGGAGCTGCGCGAGGCGCTGCATCGCAACGAATTCGAGCTCTACTTCCAGCCGCAGACCGTGCTCGACACCGGCGCGGTGACCGGGTTCGAGGCGCTGGTGCGCTGGCGCCATACCCAGCGCGGGCTGGTCCCGCCGGCCGAGTTCATCCCGGTGGCCGAAACCACCGGGCTGATCCGCGACCTCGGGCAATGGGTGCTGCGCGCGGCCTGCCGGGAGGCGGCGGGCTGGCCCGAGGGCTATCGGGTGTCGGTCAACGTCTCGCCCCTGCAGCTCGCGCAATCCGACTATGTGGAGACCGTGCAGGACGCGCTGATGGCCGCCGGCCTCGCCCCCCATGCGCTGGAGCTGGAGGTGACCGAGGCCAGCCTGATCGCCGATCATGAGCGGTTGCTGGAGGTGATGCTGGCGCTCAAGCATCTGGGCGTGCGGGTGGCGATGGACGATTACGGCGCCGGGCTCGCCTCGTTGAACGCGCTGCGCAGCTTCCCCTTCGACCGGCTCAAGATCGACCGGGCCTTCATCGACGGGATGCTGTCGGATCCCAAGGCTGCGGCGATGGTCGAGGCGACGCTGCTGCAGGCCCGCGCGATGGGCATCCCGGTGCTGGCCGAGGGGGTGTCGATGGACGCCCACCTCGCCGCCCTGCGCCGCTTCGGCTGCGACGAGGCCCAGGGCTATCTCTTCGGCCGCCCGTTGCCGGCGCGCGAGACGGCGGCGCTGATCGCGCGCGAGGAGGCCCGCGCCGGCCCCCGCGAAGGGGCTGCGGAACCGAGGGCTGCGGGATGAGCGCCGCGGCCCCCGCGCCCCGACCGCGACCACCGCGTCGAAAGCGCCGCCCGTCGCCCGCCGCCACCGCAACCCGCTCTTGCCACGCGGCCCCGAACCCGGCATAAGCCCGCGCATGACCGCCCCGATCTGCATCATCCTCCGGATCTGCATTACCCGCTGACACCTGTCCGCGGCGGCGCTCTGCCTTTCCCATTCCCAGGAAAAGTCGACCGGCCCGCCCGCGGCGCCCGCCTGCGACCCATTCTGTGAAGGCCGAGCCAAAAATGAACGCCCCGATCAAAGACAGCCACCCGATCCGCCTGCGGAACTCCGCGACCGGCGACCTGTCGGCGTTCATTCCCCGCGACTGGCGCGCCCCCGACCCCATTCCGGACCCCGAGCGCCGCGTCGGCGTCTATCTCTGCGGCCCCACCGTCTACGACCGCGCCCATATCGGCAACGCCCGCCCCGCCGTGGTCTTCGACGTCCTCGTCCGCCTGCTGAACCTGACCTATCCGGGCCAGGTCCGCTTCGTGCGCAACTTCACCGACGTCGAGGACAAGATCAACGACCGCGCCGCCGAGCGTTACCCCGACCTTGCCCCCCTCGACGCCATCGCCCGCGTCACCGAGGAGACCATCGGCTGGTATCACGAGGACATGGCGGCGCTGGGCGTGGCGCTGCCCGATGACGAGCCCCGCGCCACCGCCTATATCGGCGAAATGGTCGAGATGATCGCGACGTTGATCGCCAACGGCCACGCCTACGAGGCCGAGGGCCATGTGCTTTTCGACGTCGATTCCTACTCCGAATACGGCGCGCTCTCGGGTCGCGACACCGAAGACATGCTCGCCGGCGCCCGCGTCGAGGTCGCGCCCTACAAGAAACACCCCATGGATTTCGTGCTGTGGAAGCCGTCGACCGACGCGCAGCCCGGCTGGCCCTCCCCCTGGGGCCGCGGCCGTCCGGGTTGGCATATCGAGTGCTCCGCCATGGCCAAGGCCCTGCTGGGGACCGATTTCGACATCCACGGCGGCGGCTCCGACCTGCTCTTTCCGCATCACGAGAACGAGCGCGCCCAGTCCTGCTGCGCCGACCCCGGCCATGGCTTCGCCGAGATCTGGCTGCACAACGGCATGATCCGCGTCGACGGCCGCAAGATGTCGAAATCGCTGGGCAATTTCTTCACGGTCCAGGACAAGCGGGCCGAGATGTCGGGCGACGTCATCCGCTACATCCTGCTCAACGCCCATTATCGCGACGAGCTCGACTGGACAGAGGACCGGGTGGAGCAGGCCCGCGCCGCCGTCACCCGCCTCAACCGCCTGGCCGAACGCTATCGCCGCGCCGCGATGATCGCCCCCGCCGCGCTGATCCCGCACGCGTCCGTGCTGGAGCGGCTGAATGACGACCTCGACACCCACGGCGCCCTCGCCGCCCTGCACGCGCTGGCCTCCGAAGCGATCAATCCGGCCGAAACCGATTTCGAACTGATCCGCCCGGTGGTCGAAACCGCGCGCTGGCTGGGCTTCTCGCTCGGCCTCGAAGCCGCGGCCGAAACCGGGCAGGGCGACGACCTCGCCTCCGACGACACGATCATCGACGCCGCCTGCGGCCGGCTCGACGCCGCCCGCGCCGCCAAGGACTACGCCGAGGCCGACCGCATCCGCGCGCTGCTCGACGGCGCAGGCCTCGTCGTCCAGACCACCAAATCCGGCACCACCGCCGAGCGCGGCGCCGCTTTCGACAGGACCCGCCTGGAGGACCTGAAATGACCCGGGAAGCGCTCAGTCTCTTCGACACCACGCTGCGCGACGGCCAGCAGACCGCCGGCGTGGATTTCTCGGCCGAGGACAAGACCCGCATCGCCCGCGCCCTCGACGCGCTGGGCCTCGACTATGTCGAAGGCGGCTGGCCCGGCGCGAACCCGACGGATTCGGACTTCTTCGCCAGGCCCCCCCGCCTCGCCCGCGCCGCCTTCACCGCCTTCGGCATGACCAAGCGGGTCGGCCGATCCGCTGAAAACGACGACGTGCTGGCTGCGGTCATCAACGCCGGCACCTCCACCGTCTGCCTCGTCGGCAAGGCCTACGACTACCATGTGCGCACCGCGCTCGGCGTCGAGCTCTCCGAAAACCGCGACGCCATCCGCGACAGCTTCGCCCATCTGACCGCGATGGGCCGCGAGGCGCTGCTCGACGCCGAGCACTTCTTCGACGGCTACAAGGCCAATCCCGACTACGCCATGTCCTGCCTCGACGCGGCGCTGGAGGGCGGGGCGCGTTGGGTGGTCCTCTGCGACACCAATGGCGGCACGCTGCCGGCGGAAATCGGCGAGATCGTCGCAAAGGTCTGCGCCCGCATCCCGGGCCGCCAAGTCGGCATCCACTGCCATGACGACACCGGCATGGCCGTCGCCGGCAGCCTCGCCGCCATCGACGCCGGCGCCCGCCAGATCCAGGGCACGTTGAACGGGTTGGGCGAGCGCTGCGGCAACGCCAACCTCACCTCGCTGATCCCCACGCTGCTGCTGAAAGCCCCCTACAAGGACCGCTTCCAGACCAACGTGAAGGTGACCGACCTGCCCAAACTCGCCCGCCTCTCGAAGATGCTGGACGAGATCCTGAACCGCGCCCCCAACCGCCATGCGCCCTATGTCGGCTCCGCCGCCTTCACCCACAAAGCCGGCCTGCACGCCTCCGCCATCCTCAAGGACCCCAAGACCTACGAGCATGTCCCGCCCGAGGTCGTGGGCAACGAGCGCGTGGTGCCGATGTCCAACCAGGCCGGCCAGTCCAACCTCCGCTCCCGCCTGATCGACATGGGCATCTCGGTGGCGAAGGGAGACGACCGTCTCGCCCACATCCTCGACGAGGTGAAGCGGCGCGAGGACCAGGGCTACGCCTATGACGGTGCCCAGGCGTCGTTCGAGCTCCTCGCCCGGCGGGAGCTCGGCCTGCTGCCGCGCTTCTTCGACATCGAGCGCTACCGGGTCACCGTCGAAAAGCGGATCAACGCGCGGGGCGAGGCGATCACCGTCTCCGAGGCCGTGGTGGTCTGCGTGGTGGACGGGGAGCGGCTGCTGTCGGTCTCCGAGAGCCGCGACGACGCCGCGGAGGCCGATCACGGCCCGGTCAACGCGCTCTCGAAGGCGCTCGCCAAGGATCTCGGCCGCTACCAGTCCTATATCCAGGACATGAAGCTGGTCGATTTCAAGGTCCGCATCACCTCGGGCGGGACCGAGGCCGTGACCCGCGTGCTCATCGACTCCACCGACGCCGAGGGCCGGCGCTGGTCCACGGTCGGCGTTTCGCCCAACATCGTGGACGCCAGCTTCCAGGCCCTGCTCGACGCGATCACCTGGAAGCTGATCCGCGACGACGCCGACGCCGCGGCGATCCCGGGAAGGGCGCCCGCCGCCTCCGTCCCCGCCGCCTGAGGCCCGAACGCTCCGCCCTTTCCCGCCGCGGGAGAGGGCGGGGCGCGCCGCACCAAGAATCCGAATGAGGCGCCGATGACCGCCGAAGCCTGCGCCGCCCTCGTCCACGATCACGACCGCGACCGCTGGGCGACCGCGCGGCTGGCGGGACCGCTCGCGCCCCGCCTCCACGCGCTTTACGCCTTCAACCTGGAGATCGCGCGCATCCCCTCGGTGGTGTCCGAGCCCGCGCTGGCCGAGATCCGCCTGCAATGGTGGCGCGACGCCCTCGACGAGATCTTCGCGGGTCGCCCGCCGCGCCGCCATGAAGTGGCGCTGCCGCTGGCCGAGGCCATCGAGGCCGCCGACCTGCCGCGCGATCTGTTCGAGGCCCTGTTCGACGCCCGATCCTACGATCCCCACGGCCCCGCCTTCGCCGACCGCGCGCTCTTCGACGCCTATCTCGACGGGACCGCCGCCGGGTTGATGCGTCTGGCGTCGCTGGCTCTGGGCGCGGTGGATGAAGAGACCGACCGCGCCGCCCGCGAGGCCGGCCACGCCGCCGGCGCCGCCGCGCTGATCCGGGCGCTGCCGGCGCTCTACGCGCGCGGCGGCGACCCGATCCCGACCGACGAGGCGTTGGAGCGCAACACGCTGGCCGAGGGGAAAACCCCCGAAACCCTGCGCAAATCGTTGAAAGACATCGCGGAAGACGCGCTCGCCCGCCTGAAGACCGCCCGCGCCCGTCGGGTGGACCCGAAGGCGACCCCGGCGCTTTTCGCCGCCTTCCGGGCTGAAGAAACCCTGCGCCCCGCCGCCCGACCGGGCTTCGAGGTGTTCGGGCAGGTCCCGCCGTCGGAATTCCGCCGCCGGGCCGGGCTCGCGGCCCGTGTGCTCACGGGCCGCTGGTAGCTCAGGCCGCGGCTTCGGCCTTGTTTCCAAGCCAGTCCAGCCAGTCGGCCTTGGCCCGGTCCGAATACAGCTTCGCCCGGTCCCGCTTGCCGCGCCGTCCGCCCTTGGCCCCGTCGAGCGGCGGGAACAGGCCGAAATTGACGTTCATCGGCTGGAAGCTCGCCGCCTCCGCGCCCCCGGTGATGTGGTTGAGCAGCGCCCCGATGGCCGTGGTGACGGGGGGCGCGGGCAGTTTGCCGCCCAGGCGCTCCGCCGCCGCCAGCCGTCCGGCGAGCAGCCCCATCGCCGCGCTCTCCACATAGCCCTCGACCCCGGTGACCTGGCCGGCGAAGCGCAGCCGCGGATCGGCCCGCAGCCGCATCTCGCCGTCCAACACCTTGGGCGCGTTCAGGAAAGTATTCCGATGGATGCCGCCGAGCCGCGCGAACCGCGCCCCCTCCAGCCCCGGAATGCTCCTGAACACGTCGGCCTGCGCGCCGTATTTCATCTTGGTCTGGAAGCCGACGATATTATAGAGCGTTCCCAGCGCGTTATCGCGGCGAAGCTGCACCACCGCATGGGCTTTCACCGTCGGATCATGCGGATTGGTCAGCCCCACCGGCTTCAGCGGGCCATAGCGCAGCGTCTCGCGCCCGCGCTCGGCCATCACCTCGATCGGCAGGCAGGCCTCGAAATAGGGCGTGCCTTCCCATTCCTTGAACTCGGTCTTCTCGGCGGCCAGAAGCGCGTCGATGAAGGCCTCGTATTGCGCGCGGTCCATCGGGCAGTTCAGATAGGCGGTCCGCTCCTCCTCCGTCTCGCCCTTGTCATAGCGCGACTGGAACCACGCCTTCGAAAGGTCCACGGAGTCGAAATAGACGATGGGCGCGATGGCGTCGAAAAACGCCAGCCCGTCCTCGCCGGTCAGCCCGCGCACCGCCTCGGCCAGCGCCGGCGAGGTCAGCGGCCCGGTCGCCACGATCACCGAGGACCAGTCTTCGGGCGGCAGCCCCGCCACTTCCCCCCGCTCGATGGTCACCAGCGGATGCGCCTCCAGCCGCGCGGTGACGTCGGCCGAGAACAGGTCCCGGTCCACCGCCAGGGCGCCGCCGGCGGGCAGGGCATGCCGGTCCCCCATCTCCATGATCAACCCGCCGGCCTGGCGCATTTCCCAATGCAGCAGCCCGACCGCGTTGGTCTCGTCGTCGTCGGAGCGGAAGGAGTTGGAGCAGACCATTTCGGCCAGCGCCTCGGTCTTGTGCGCGTCGGTGCCGCGCACCGGACGCATCTCGTGCAGGATGACGGGCACGCCCAGCGAGGCCGCCTGCCAGGCGGCCTCGGAGCCGGCCATGCCGCCGCCGATGATATGGATGGGGTCTGTCATGCCCCGCGGTTTACAGGACCGCGGGGCGAGGGGGCAAGCGGCAAGCGCGCCGGTTGCGGTGTCACCGCCCCGGCGTCACCGCATAGGCGCCCGGGCCCATCGCGACCAGCAGCAGCATGCCGCCGGCGAGGCCGATGTTCTTCTGGAAATTGATCATCTGACCCATCGCCTCGTAGCCCTCCAACGACTGGGCGGGCAGGTAGTGGAACAGGATCCCCGACAGGATCGAGAAGCCGGCCAGCGCCAGCGCCGCGGGCCGCGCATAAAGGCCGAGCGCCACCATCAGGCCGCCGCCGAGCTCGACCAGGATCGTCGGCCAGACCAGGATGCCCGGCACGCCGCCGCTTTCCATGTAGGCCGCGGTTCCGGCGGGATCCATCAGCTTGGAGAAGCCGGCGAGGATGAAGATCAGGGCGAGCAGCACGCGCGCGATGGGCGCAAGCCAGGGCAGGTTGAAGATCATGGCGATGGGTCCTTCGACAGGCGTGGCGTCCGGGGTCGGATCGCCGTCTGGTCGGCATATCGGTCGAAGTCCCGCGATGGGAAGTCCGCGGATGCGAAAGCCTTCGTTTCCGATACCGTGATCCTGCCGGCGACGGAAACGACCTTCTGGATCTGAGGCGGCGCCGAATTCCCGGCCTTCCGGCTTTCGCCCGGCATGGGGCCGCGTCGATCCGCCTCCCAAAAGACCGGTCCCGCCTCGACGAGCGAGCCGAATGCTCGGCATCGCGCAGCGCGCACGGGCCCGAAGGTCCCGGCGGTCCCGGCGCCCGCGCCGCTGGGGCTTCTGGCCGGGGGGCTTGCGGTTCTGACCACGATGAGACGACGCCGGGCGCGGAGGCCCGCGGCCTGAATGCAGAAGGGGCGCCCATTCGGGCGCCCCATTCCAGACCTCAGTCTTCGGTCCCGTTCTCGGGCGCGTCCGGCGGCGCATCGCCCGCATCCGGGCCGCCCAGATCAGGGCCCCCCGCCTCCGGAACGGCGCCGGGCGTCTCGGGCGGCGCGTCGGGCGCTTCGCCATCGTCGGCGATCCAGGCCACGGAGACGACCGTCTCATCGGCCGCCGCGTTCAGCACCTTCACCCCGCCGGCCGAGCGCGAGCGCAGCGAGATCCCCGCCACCGGGCAGCGGATCGACTGGCCCTTGTCGGTCGCCAGCATGATCTGGTCGTCCATATTGACCGGGAAGGCCGCCACGACCGGGCCGCCGCGCATCGCCCGGTCCATGGCGAACACGCCCTGGCCGCCGCGACCGCGGGTGGGATAATCCATCGAAGACGACAGCTTCCCCTGACCGCGCGCGGTGATGGTGAGGATGATCTCTTCGGCCGCCGACATCTCGGTGATCCGCTCGGGGTTCACCACGGCGTCGACCGGCTCCTCGTCCGTCTCCTCCTCCGGCTCGGCGCCGTCGGTCTGGGCGGTCGCGCGCTTCCACTTGATGAAGCCGGCGCGTTCCTCGGGCGAGGCGTCGAAATGGCGAAGCACCGCCATCGAGACCACCGCATCGCCCTCGGCCAGCCGGATCCCGCGCACGCCGGTGGATTCGCGGCCCTTGAACACGCGGACCTCCGGCACCGGGAAGCGGATCGCCTTGCCGAGCGCGGTCAGCAGGAACACGTCGTAGGTCTCGTCGCAGATATGGGCGCGCACCAGGCTGACGCCCTTGCCGTCCTCGGCGACCGGCAGGCGCATGGCGATCTTGCCGTTGCGCTTGACGTTGGTGAAGTCCGACAGCGCGTTGCGCCGAACGTCGCCGGCGGACGTGGCGAAGACGATCTGCAGGCTCTCCCACTCGTCCTCGGGCTTGTTCACCGGCATCACCGCCGCGATCCCGGTCCCCGGCGCGATCGGCAGCACGTTGACGATGGCCTTGCCGCGCGCGTTGCGGCCGCCCGAGGGCAGCTGCCAGGTCTTGAGCTTGTAGACCATGCCGTCGGTGGTGAAGATCAGGAGCGGCGTGTGGGTGTTGGCGACGAAGAGCGTCGTCACCACGTCCTCGTCCTTGGTGCTCATCCCACTGAGGCCCTTGCCGCCGCGCGCCTGGGCGCGGAAATCCTCGAGCGGCGTGCGCTTGATGTAGCCCTGGGCGGTGATGGTCACCACCATGTCCTCACGCTCGATCAGGTCCTCGTCGTCCATGTCGCCGTCATAGTCGACGAACTGGGTGCGGCGGGGGGTGGCGAACTCGTCGCGGACCGCGGCCAGCTCCTCCGAGATCACCGCCATGATCCGGGGCCGCGAGGCGAGCAGGTCGAGCAGGTCGGTGATCTTGGCCGCCAGCTCCTCCAGCTCCTCCGTCACCTCGGAGACGCCGAGCGCGGTGAGGCGCTGCAGGCGCAGGTCGAGGATGGCGCGGGCCTGAAGTTCGCTGAGGCGATACGTGCCGTCGTCCGCCACCTTGTGCAGCGGATCGTCGATCAGCCTGATATAGGCCGCGATGTCATGGGCCGGCCAGTCGCGGTCCATCAGGCGGGCGCGGGCGGTGGCCGGGTCGGGGGACGAGCGGATGGTGCGCACCACCTCGTCGACATTCGACACCGCCACCGCGAGACCGCACAACACATGCGCCCGGTCCCGGGCCTTGCGCAGCTCGAACGCCGCGCGCCGCGCCACCACTTCCTCGCGGAAGGTGATGAAGGCGCTGAGGAATTGCTTGAGGTCGAGCTGCTCGGGCCGGCCGCCGTTCAGCGCCAGCATGTTGCAGCCGAACGAGGTCTGCAGGGGCGTGTAGCGGTAAAGCTGGTTGAGCACGACTTCGGGGGTCGCGTCGCGCTTCAGGTCGATCACCACGCGGATGCCCTGGCGGTCGCTCTCGTCGGCGACATGGGCGATGCCCTCGATCCGCTTGTCGCGGGCGAGCTCGGCGATCCGCTCGATCATCGTCGACTTGTTGACCTGGTAGGGGATCTCTTCGACGATGATCGCGAAGCGGTCCTTGCGCGTCTCCTCGATCCGGGTCTTGGCCCGCATCAGCACCGAGCCGCGGCCGGTATGATACGCCTTGCGCGCGCCGCCGCGGCCGAGGATCAGCGCGCCGGTCGGGAAATCGGGGCCGGGGATGTATTCGATCAGGTCCGAGATCTCGAGATCCGGGTTCTCGATCAGCGCCAGCGTCGCGTCGATGACCTCGCCGAGGTTATGCGGCGGGATGTTGGTCGCCATGCCGACCGCGATGCCGCCGCCGCCGTTGACCAGCAGGTTGGGATAGCGCGCGGGCAGAACCGAGGGCTCGCGGTCCTTGCCGTCGTAGTTCGGGACGAAGTCGACCGTATCCTTCTCGATATCGTCGAGCAGGGCATGGGCGACCTTGGCCATGCGCACTTCGGTGTAGCGCATGGCCGCGGGGCTGTCCCCGTCCATCGACCCGAAATTGCCCTGACCGTCGAGCAGCGGCAGCCGCATCGAGAAGGTCTGCGCCATGCGCACCAGGGCGTCGTAGATCGCCTGGTCGCCATGGGGATGGTACTGACCCATCACGTCGCCGACCGGGCGGGCCGACTTGCGGTAGGACTTGTCGAAGGTGTTTCCGGTTTCGTGCATCGCGTAGAGGATGCGCCGGTGCACGGGCTTGAGGCCGTCGCGCAGGTCGGGCAGGGCGCGGCTGACGATCACGCTCATCGCATAGTCGAGATAGGAGCGTTTCATCTCCTCCTCGACCGCGATCACCGGCCCGTCATAGACGGGACGGCGCGGGCCGCCTCCGTTTTCGGGGCCGCCGTCGGACCCCTCTTCGGGGCCGGTCTCGGGGGGGTCGGTGGGATCGGTCAAGGATGCGCCTGCTCGGGTGTTTTCTGCCTGGGGGTGTTGTAGCCGGGGGGGGCGGCGAGAGCAACGGCGGGCGGACCTCTTGGGAGCCTGGTCGGGCCGCGCGAGAGCTGTTTCTCGGGTTGCGCCGGGGCGCCCGCGCGGCCGGGCGCCGAAAGCGCCGGTGGCGGGGGTCTTGCGGCGGGCGGCGTCGGCGCGGATCGGGGGGGATCGGGTCGCGCCGATGGCCTTGATGGCGGGCGGCGCGTGGCCGGCGAATGCGGCGCATCAGGAACGGCGCAGGAGCACTGCCGCCGGCGGCGGGGAGACGGCGTCGGATGCGCCGACATCCTTCGGGCGTGTGGGGACGGGCGTGTGGGGACCGGCCACGCGGGCGGGCGGCCGAAACCCGCGCTGCGGTCGGCGCGCGGCCCCCGGCGGACCGGGGGCGCGGCGCTTCAGTTCGCGACCGTCCCCGGCGCGGCCGGTTCCGTCGCGGGCCAGGCTGCGACGATGCGCTCGGGGTCGAGCGGCACGTTCTTCACCACCGCGCCGGCACGGCCCAGCGGGCCGTGCAGCGCGCCGTCGACCTCGATCCACACGCCGCCGGCATTGCCCGCCCGCAGCCGGGCCCCGGTCATGTCGGCCGGCGCCGCCCAGCGCTCGCCCGGCTCCATGATCCGCTGCACCAGGATCGAGCCGTCGCGCGCCTTCACCTGCACCCAGGCCGGATCGGTCGCCACCAGCCAGACCCCGGTCGCGCCCGCCTGCGGCTGGGGAGCCGCCCCACCCGACGCCGGCGCCGCCGAGGGCAGCACCGCGTCGCCCAGCGCCGCCAGCTGCGCGCCGGCGATGTTCGATCCGGCCTTCGGGCTCACGATCAGTCCGTCCAGCCGGGGCGCGGTCAGTCCGCCCGTCGGATGCGCCTCGCCCGCCATGGGCCCGGCGACGGTGTCGGCCAGCGCCAGACGGGTGCGTTCGGCTTCGGTCTCGATGCGCGGATCCTCGATGCGCGGGTCTCGGGCGTAGAGCCCGCTGCTCGACGGATCGATCGCAGCGATCGGTCCGTCGCGCAGCGCCATGGCCGGCGGCGCGATCTCGCGCGGGGCGTAGAGCTCGGCCAGCGCCGCCTCTCGCCGCATGGCGTCGCCGCCTTGCGCATCGTCGTCGGCGCCGTTCACCGCGGCGGAGCCCGGCCAGGCCCGGGTCGCGGCCTGCACGGCGAGGCCGGGCAGGGCGACGGTGGCCGGCGCTTCGGCCAGTTCCGGACGGTCGTTGGAGGGGGCGAAATCGACGCGCTGAATGTCCTCGACCAGCGCCCAGGCGCCGTAGCCGAGCCCGCAGACCAGGCCCGCCAGCACCACGACCGAGACGATGTCCGACAGCGACACCCCGAGGCCCACCGGGCGCGCACGCCCGACCGGCATGGCGAAATGCGATCGCGACAGCGCCGAATCGCGCCCCGGCCGGGCCGTGCCGCGTCCCTGGCCGCCGGACGCCGCGCCGCCGAAGGCGAGCCCGGCGAGCCCGGCGCTCAGGCCCAGACCGCCGAGTCCCAGTCTCGCAAGGCCTGACGCCCTCGGCTGCGAGGCTCCGGCGGTGTTTTGCCCGACGAAGCCGCTTTCGGCCCGGAAGCGGTCGTAGACCTGCACCGGATCGAGCCCGAGATAGCGCGCATAGGCGCGGACATAGCCCGGCACGAAGCCCTTGTTGGGGACCACGGAGGCGTCGCAATTTTCGATCGCGTCGATATAGGCCGCTTTGATGCGAAGCTCACGCTGCACATCAAGCAGCGATTTGCCGAGCGTCGCCCTGTGACCACGCAGCTCATCGCCGAGTTTCATCTCGTAAGAGTCGAAACCGCGAAGCGCGGTGGTGTGCTCGTTATCCATCGCCTGCTCTGCCTTGCCCGCAGAAGGGGGCGCTTTGCGCGCTTCTCTAGTGAGGGCGCGAGGTGACTGCAACCACCCTTCGCTCCCCATCGCGACTATAGGAGCAAAATACCGATTCGCGCACGAAAAGCGTCTTCCGGCGGCTATTTCGCGTATTAAGCAATTAGTTCGAATGCAGGCATCAGCCGGCCGCGCCGTGGCCGGACGGCCTCGGTCCAGCCGCTTCGGCCGGGCCCGGTGCGCCGGGCCCGAGGCTTTCCCCGACGCCTTCGAAGCGTCTCGAGACCGGGCTCGGCGGCTGGCCCGGCCATCGCGTCCCGAAACGTCCGCGCCAGACCCTCAGGCCGGGCTCAAGCCATCACGCAGAGCAGCTCGAACATCGCCGTCGCCCCGTTCATCGCGGTCAGCCCGCCGGCGTCGAAGGGGGGCGAGACCTCGACCAGGTCCGCCCCCACGATCTCCACGCCCTTCAGCTTGCGGATCATCCCCTGCAGCTCGCGCATGGTCAGCCCGCCCGCCTCGGGCGTGCCGGTGCCGGGCGCGAAGGCCGGATCGAGGCTGTCGATGTCGACCGAAACATAGACCGGCCCGGGCCCGACGAAGGCCAGCGCCTCGTCCATCACCTGGGCCCAGCCCTTGGCCTCGACCTCCTCGATATAGGCGACCTTCATGCCGCTCTCGTGGGAGAACTTCCACATGTCCCGGTCATAGAGCGACCCGCGGATCCCGATCTGCGCGCAGCGCTTGGGATCGATCAGGCCTTCATCCGCCGCCACCTTGAACGGTGCGCCATGGTGAAACCGGCTCCCCATGTAATTGTCGCCGGTGTCGGCATGGGCGTCGATCTGGATCAGCCCCACGGGCCGGTCCTTCGCCACCGCCCGCAGGATCGGCAGCGCCACCGAATGGTCGCCCCCGCAGCTCAGCGGCCGGATGCCGGCCCCGACCACGCGATGGTAGAACGCCTCGATCTCGGCATGGGCGCCGACCAGCTCGTAGGGCTTCTGGATGATGACGTCGCCCAGATCCGCGGCGCGGGCCGCCTCGAACGGGCTCGCCCCGGTCGCCTGGTTGATGCGGCGCATCAGGGTCGACTGGTTGCGCACTTCGCGGGGCCCGTGCCGGGCGCCCGGCCGGTTGGTGACGCCGCCATCGTAGGGCACGCCGATCACCCCGATATCCGGGGCGTCGGATTCGAAATCCTCGCGCCAGGGCAGGCGGAAGAAGGTGGCGATCCCCGCGAAGCGCGGACGCTGCATGGGGTCGGAGAAATCCAGGGTCTCCGTGGCGGAGCCCTTCAGGTCATCGCTCATTCGGCCGGCCTCGTCGGTTTGGGTTCCAGCGCCGCCACGCGGGCGTCGTAATCGGGCTCCAGCGTCCCCATGACCCGGTCCCAGAACGAGAAGTAGTTGCCGAAATTCCACTTGAACTTCTCGTGGTGGAGATCGTGGTAGGTCGTGCACACCATGGGCGAGGGGAAGCGGGTGGTGCGGTCGGCGAAATACTCGTGGCCGATATGGCCGAGCTGGCCGTTCACATGGTCGTAGACCCGATGCAGGATCAGCGCCCAGGCCGGGATCGGCAGCAGGACCACCGCGATCACCTGGAAGGACTGGATCAGGAAGGTCTCGCCGATCGACTGGCTGTCCGAGCTCCACGCCGTCGGCGCGACCGAGCGGTGATGCCACTGGTGGAAGCGGTAGAGCGGCTTCGAATGCAGCGCGCGATGGGCGAAGTAGTAGTAGGTGTCGTAGCCCACCACCATCAGCGCGGTCCCGGCGAGGATGCCGACGATCCCGCTCCACGGCGTCCACAGGGTCATCCCGTGGCCCTGCAGGGTCAGCGCCAGCGCCAGCAGGGTCGAGGTCACCAGGATCGAGATGCAGCTTTCGCGCATCTCGGGCAAGGCGCGTTTCAGCCCGTCGCGGCGTTTCTGGATGCGGCGATCGGGGTTGCGGTCGTTGAGGCGCAAGAGCGCGAAGCCGAGGCCGAAATAGGCGATCAGGTTCGCCGGATAGATCAGCGCCAGCAGGATCGCGACGTCGACGAGAAAGGCGAGCGCGCCCGACTCGACGAAAAGAGGATCGTTCATGGCCTGTTTCCTCAGTGGAGAGGTCCGGACAAGGGCTAGCCCCGCGCCCGGCCGGGGTCAACGCGGCGGCGCGTCCGCTTGGCGGTTGACGTGGCGCGCAAGCCTGCCGCCGGCGCGCGACGGCGGGGGCGGGAGCCGCGCGACGGCTGTCCCGCCGACTGCGCCCGCGCGCCCGCGCGGCGGTCGGGCCGTCGGCGCGGGCTGGAACGAGACATGCCGCGGCCGTCTCGCCCCGGTCCGACCCGCGCCGCCGCTCGCAGGCCGCGCGGGCGGGACCTCGCCGCCGGCGCGCCGGAGATGGCGCGGCTTCCTTCGCCGGGATCGGGACGCCCGGATACGAAAAGGCCGGACCCCCTTGGGAGGTCCGGCCGGTCGGTCACCGCACGCTCGAAAGCCTGGGGTCAGTGGTTGGGGCCGACGCTCGAGCCGCCGCCGCGGCTGGACGTGTTCTGGTCCGACCAGCTGGGCGTTGCGTCGCCTCCCTCGCCCTCGTCGACGGTGCCTCTCTTGGCGCCGAGCCTGCCGGATCCACGGGTCGTGCAGGCAGAGGCGGATCTGATGATGCAACTTGGCCGGGCAGCGGCACAGGGGCTGGTGGAGATCGAAGTGCCGGATCCGAGTGCCCGTGGTACGCCCCCGGATGCGGACCCAGCGTCCGAAGTCACCGCTGAGGCCGGCGAAGAGGATGCAGACGG
>NZ_JBSRTQ010000015.1:0-59038 GCF_055129145.1 Albimonas sp.
GATCGCGGCCTCCGGGGCCTGCTGGGGCGTGTTCTCGCTGGTCGGGCGCGGCTCGACCCGGCCCATCGCCGACATCGCCGGGGCGTTCGTGCTGGCCGCCCCCGCGGCGGTCGCGCTGTGGCTGGGGGCGACGGCGTTCGGCTGGGCGCCGGGGCTGGGCGCGCGGGAGGCGGCGCTGGCGTTGGCCTCGGGCGCCGTGACCTCCGCGCTCGGCTACGCCATGTGGTATGCGGTGCTGCCGCGGATCGACGCGACCCTCGCCTCCGTCGCGCAGCTGACCGTGCCGCTGATCGCGCTGGCGGGGGGCATGATCTGGCTGGGCGAAGCGCCGGGCGCGCGGTTCTGGGGCGCCGCGGCGCTGATCCTCGGCGGGGTCGGGGCGGCGACGCTGGCGTCGCGCCGGCGCTGAGCCCGCCCCGCCTGTCGCAAATCCCGCCTCCCCCGTCGCCAAGCCGCCTCCGCGCCGCCCTGCGCCCCGCTAGAACGGAAGCTGGGCGAGGCGAAACCGGTCGGAGGATGGCGCGATGAAGACGCAGGCGCGCGCAGTGGTGGTCGGCGGCGGCGCGGTGGGGGTGTCCATCGCCTATCACCTCGGAAAAGCCGGCTGGGACGTGATCCTGCTGGAGCGGGACGAGCTGACCTCCGGCTCCACCTGGCATGCGGCTGGGCTGCTGCCGCTGTTCAACATGAGCTACGCGGTCGGGCACATCCACGACTACTCCGTCAAATTCTACGCGGGGCTGGAGGCGGAGACCGGCCTCAACCCCGGTTTCGCCCGGGTCGGCAACCTGCGCATGGCCCAGACCGAGGCGCGGATGGACGAATACCGCCTCTACGCCGCCACCGCCGAGACGGTGGGGGTGGCGCATGAATGGCTGACGCCGGCCGAAATCAAGCGCCGCTGGCCGCTGGTGCGGACCGAGGACCTCAAGGGCGCGATCTTTCATCCGACCGACGGCTACATCAATCCCGCCGACGTCACGCAAGCCATGGCGCGCGGCGCGCGGGGTTTTGGGGTCGAGATCGTGCGCCGGGTGCAGGTGGAGGCCTTCGAGCGGGTGGGGGGCGAGTGGGAGGTGACCGTCGCCCACATGATCGAGCGGGGGGGGAACCTTATCCCCTCGGGCGAGGTTTCAAAAATCCGCTGCGAGCATGTGGTCTCGGCCACCGGCAACCACGCACAGGCGACGGCGGCGAAAATCGGCTGTTACATTCCCGCGATGCCGGTCGAACACCAGTATATCGTGACCGAGCCCGACCCCGCCCTCGTCGAGTTCCGCAAGACCATGCCGGAACACCCGGTCCTGCGCGACGCCGACGCCAAATGGTATGTGCGCGAGGAGCGGGGCGGCTGGATACTGGGGCCCTATGAGCGCAACGCCCCCGCCTGGGCGAAGTTCGGCGTGCCCTCGGGGTTCCGTGCCGACCTGCTGCCGCTGGATCTGGACCGGATCGAGACGGAATACATGTCGATGATCCACCGGATTCCCTCGTCGGAGGGGGTGGGGCTCAAGGACGATTTCAACGGCCCGATCTGCTACACGCCCGACGGCAATCCCTTGGTCGGCCCCGCGCCCGGCGTGGAGAATTTCTGGTTCGCGGAAGGGTTTTCGTTCGGCATCACCGCCGCCGGCGGAACCGGGCATTACCTCGCGCAGGTGATGACGACCGGCGAGGCCGAGATCGACATGTGGTCGCTCGACCCCCGCCGCTTCGGGCGCTGGGTGAACCGCGAATACGCCGCGGTGAAGAACGAGGAGGCCTATGAGCACGTCTTCATCCTCCACCACCCCGACGAGGAACGCCCCGCCGCCCGCCCCCTGAAAACCGCGCCCTGCTACGGGCGGATGAAGGACGCGGGCGCCCAGTTCGGCGCGGTGAACGGGTGGGAGCGGCCCAATTACTTCGCGCCGCTCGGCTTCGACGACCACGCCGCCCGGTCGTTCCGGCGCGGCGGCTGGTGGGGGTTCGCGGAGGCGGAGGCGCGGGCGGTGCGCGAACGCGCGGGCCTGCTGGATGCGACGGCCTTCGCGAAGACGCGGATCAAGGGGCCGGGGGCGACGGCGTTTCTGGATGGGCTGACCTGCAACCGGCTGCCCAAGGTCGGGCGCATCAACCTCACCTACGCCCTGACCGACGCCGGCACGGTGCGGACCGAGGCGACCATCGTGCGGCTCGCCGAGGACGACTATTACGTCGTCACCGCCGGCGCCGCGCAGGCCTATGACCAGGACTATTTCGAGAAGGAAGCCGCGAGGGCCCGGCCGAAACTCGGCTGGATCGAGGTGCAGGACGTCACCGCCCAATACGGCGTCTTCGCGCTGGCCGGGCCCGCGTCGCGCGAAGTGCTGCGGCCGCTGATCGTGGATGCGGACCCGGCCTCGGCCCTGTCGAACAAGCGGTTCCCGTGGCTTTCGATGCGCAACATCGACCTCGGGCTGGTTCCGGTCATGGCGATCCGCGTCGCCTATACCGGGGAGCTGGGCTACGAGCTGCACCACCCCATCGAGATGCAGAACCACCTGTTCGACGCGCTGATGAAGGCCGGCGCGCCGCACGGACTGACCCTCTTCGGCGCCCGCGCCCAGAACTGGCTGCGGCAGGAGAAATCCTACCGCGCCTTCGGCTCGGACCTCGGCCGCGACGCGAGCCCGCTGGAATCGGGGCTGGAGCGGTTCGTGGACGCCGACAAGGATTTCCGGGGCAAGGCGGCGATGCAGGCGCTGGGGATCCGCGTGAAATGCGTGACCGTGGCGATGGACGGGCCGGCGGATGCGGACCCGTGGGGGCGCGAGGGCTTGCTCTCGGGCGGCGAGGTGATCGGACGGCTGACCTCCGGCGGCTGGTCGGTGGCGATGGGAAGGCGGATCGGGCTGGGCTATGTGCGGCCTGAGTTCGCCGCGCCCGGCACGCGCCTGAAAGTGCGGATGCTGGGCGAGCTCTTCGACGCCGAGGTCATCGAGGACAGCCCCCACGACCCCGCCAACGCCCGCCTGCGCCTGGACGGCTGAAGCGCCCCGCAGACGGAAACGGGGACCGCGCCCCCGCGCGATCCCCGTTCCATGAGCGGCCCGGCGCAACGCCGCCGCCCTCCAGCCCGGGCCGGTCGTCCTCCCCAGGAAAACGACCCGACCGCGCCTGCCGAGGAACCGCGAGGTCTTTGGCTGCTCTCCCCAGGAAAGCATCCGGCCCCCTCGGCCTGCCGACTTCCACACACTCACCGCAAACCGTGCCGACAGACATGCGTGATTCGTCGTGACTGCGCCGTGACCGGAACCACAAAACCCCTCAGTTAATTTCCAGGGCGCGCGAAAAAATCTCGCGATCGACATTGCCGCCGGTGGCCATGGCGATGACCGCGTCGCCCTCGATCTGGTCGGCGTGGAACAGGGCCGCGGCCAGCGCCACCGCGCCGCCGGGCTCCACCACGATCTTAAGTCGTTCGTATGCAAGCGACATCGCCCGCAGCGCGTCGTCATCCGACACCACGAAGCCGGGCCCGGCGAGCTTCGAGAGGATAGGAAAGGTGATCTCCCCGGGCGCGGGCGTGACGATGGCGTCGCAGATCGACTTGCGACCACCCGTCGCAGGCGTGCGTTCACCTTTTTTCAGCGAAATCGCCCAGTCGTCCCAATCCTGGGGCTCCGCGGTGCGCACCCGCAGCCCCGGCGCCTCCGCTGCCAGCGCCAGAGCCACCCCGGTGGCGAGCCCGCCGCCTCCGGCGCAGACCAGAACGTCGGCGACGCTCACCCCCGCCTCGGCCGCCTGTTCGGCGATCTCCAGCCCGGCGGTGCCCTGGCCGGCGATCACCATCGGCTCGTCATAGGGTCTTATGAGGGTCAGGCCGCGCTCGGCCGCCAGCCGCGCGCCGATCGCCTCGCGGTTCTCGGTCTCGCGGTCATAGGTCACCACTTCGGCCCCCATCGCCTTGGTGTTGGCAAGCTTCAGGCGGGGCGCGTCCTCGGGCATCAGGATCACCGCCGGGATGCCGTGCAGCTTCGCCGCCCAGGCCACGCCCTGCGCATGGTTGCCGGACGAAAACGCGAAGACGCCGCGCGCCCGCACCTCGGGCGCCAGCGCCGACACCGCCGACCAGCCGCCGCGGAACTTGAACGACCCAGTGTGCTGCAGGCATTCCGCCTTCACCAGCAGCCGACGGCCGGCGATCTCGTTGAGGAACGGGCTTTCCAGCAGCGGCGTGCGGCGCACGACGGGGGCGAGCCGCTGGGCGGCGGCGCGGATGGCGGCGATGTCGGTCATGGCGGTCCTGGGAGACGGGGGGCGAGGGAACGGGGTCAGGCGGCGGGGGTCGAAAGCGCGGCGATCCGGCCGAGCAGCGCATCGATGGCGCGGATGCTCTCGGGTTCGTCGAGCAGGGGCGCATGGGCGCGGTCGGGGACGGTGGCGACGGACACCCGGTCCGGGGCGACGGCCTGCATCCGCTCCAGCGTCTCGGCCGAGAGGATGTCGGAATTCGCCCCGCGCAGCACCAGCACCGGGCAGGCGGCGAGCAGGCCGAACATCGCCCAGAGGTCGGGGGGCCGGGACCCGTTCGCGATCGCCGCGCCCAGCGCCTCGCCCTGGGCGAGGAGCGCGTCGCGCAGGCGCAGGTCATAGCGCCAGACGAGGCCGCCGGATTTCTCCTCGGCGACATCGGCCGCGATCCCGCGCCACTGGGCCCGGGTCAGCGTCGGGGCGCCGGCGCGGCCCGCCGCCTCCAGCTGTTCGGCGAGCCCGTCCAGCGTCGTCGCGCCGGGCGGCTTGCCCACATAGTCCATGATCCGCTCCAGCCCGCCGGGCGCGATCTCGGGCCCGATGTCGTTGAGGATGGCGGCGCGGATGCGCTGGGGCGCGATGGCGGCGGTGACCATGGTCAGGAGCCCGCCCCGCGACGTGCCCACGAAGACGGCGGAGGCGAGGCCAAGATGGTTGAGCAGCGCCAGCGCGTCGCCGGCCTCTCGCGGCACGTCATAGGTCATCGGGTCGGGCGCATGGTCGGACGCGCCGCGCCCGCGGGCGTCGAGCCGGATGACGCGGCAGGTGGCCGACAGCCGGGCGGCCAGCGCGGCGAAATCATCCATGTTGCGGGTCAGCCCTGCCAGGCACAGGACGGGCAGGCCATCGCGCGGCCCCTCGTCCGCATAGGCGAGGGCGAGCCCGTCGGCGGTCTTGAAACGGTTGAGGGTCACCATGAGGCGGCGAGCTCCGGTATGGCGCGCAGGTCGTCGGCGATCTTCTGCGGTTTCCAGGGAAGGCGGTCGAGCGGGTCGCCGTTGCGGTTCACCCAGACCGTGCGGAAGCCGTAGCCCGCGGCGGCGGCGGCGTCCCATCCGTTGGAGGAGACGAACAGCACCTCGCGCGGGGTCCGACCGAAACGGTGACCGACCATGTCGTAGACCACGCGGGCCGGTTTGAACACGCCGACCGACTCGACCGACAGCACCTCGTCGATGAGGTCGCCCAGGCCCGCCGAGCGCACCGCGCCGTCGAGCATGGCGGGCGAGCCGTTGGACAGGATCGCGGTCTCCATCCCCGCGTCCTTGAGGGCTGCGAGCATCGAGGGGACCTCGGGAAAGGCGTCGAGCTCGAAATAGAGGTCGAGCAGCAGGCGGCGTTCATCTTCCGCGACGCCGCCGACCGCCTCCAGCGCGTAGTCGAGCGCGTCGGCGGTCACCTGCCAGAAGTCGGTATGGACGCCGGCGGTGGCGCGCAGCCAGGAATATTGCAGCTGTTTCGCGCGCCAGATCTCGGCGAGGCGCGGCCAGGTTTCGGCGAAGCGGGCATGGGCCGGATCGGCGGCGAGCCGGCGGGCCGCGGCGGCGACGTCGAAGAGCGTGCCGTAGGCGTCGAAGACGCAGGTGGCGATGGGCATGGCGGACCTCTCCCTGCGGGTCGGGCCCGGGCGCGCCGCGCCGGAGGAGAAGGAAGGCGCGGGCGGGATCAGGCCGTCGGCCGGGGGCGTCCGGCCGGGGCGGAGCATCGCCCGCGGGCCAGGGGAAAGGCAAGCGGGGCCCGGAGCGGCGCGGCGAGCGAGGCGCCTGCACGAGGCGACCGGGCGGCCCTGGCGACCGCTGGAAGACCGGACCCGGCGAGGTTCCGTTCCGGCCGACGGGCCGTTCGCGCGCCGATGGATCCTGCCCGAACGGCGCGCCGGTTCGAAACGCCGCGCCGACCCCGCGGGGCCGGCGCCGCGGTCAGGCCGGCCCGATCAGCGGACCGCGGGATGCATCAGGCTCGCGGCCAGCGCCGCCTCGCCGCTGCGCAGCAGCCGGGCGCCGACCGCGTGGGCGGCGATCCGGTCGAGGCACTGGCAGCAATCCTCCAGCGCCGCCGCCTGGGCGCCCAGCGAGGACAGGCCCAGACGCGGGGCGAGCTTGGCCATGGCGCGGGCGTTGCGCGACAGGGCGGTCCAGCTCTCCTCCGCCAGCAGCCGCTCGATCGCGACCAGCAGGTCGGTGGCTTCGAGGATCCCGTCGTCCAGCGCCTCCGCGCCTTCGCCAGGGGCGAGCCCGACCTCCAGCGCCTTGAGCGCCTCGAGGTCCAGCAGGGTCTCGCCCACCGCGGGGGCCAGTCGGATCACGCTCGTCATCGCGCTCATCTCAGCTCCTTACGCCAGCCGCCCTTCGCATCAGCCCCCGATCGGAGGCCCGGTCGAACGCGGCCGAACACCATCTCCACCGCCGCCGGTTATCGCCCGGCGCGGTGAAAAGGTCGTTGACGCGGAAGGGCGAATGCGCGTTTCGGGCGGCGATCAGCCTTAATGGACGCCGGCGCCGAAACGGTCCCCGAAAGGACCGCGACGGGTCAGGCGAGCGCCGCCGCCGGGCGGATCGAACCGGTGAGCAGGCCGCGGCGATTGCGCTGCTCGGGCGCGAGGAGGGCGGCGAAGACCGGGTCGGCGACCTCGGCCACGCCCAGCCGCGACAGGATCGCGGCCATCGCCACCGCAGCCGCCCGCCCGGCGCCGTCGTCGATCTTGAGCGCCACGCCGAGTCCCCGGCCCGGGATGATGGCGGTGAACACCCCCTCCGCCCCCGACTTGAGCGAGACCTTGCCGGGCAGCGCCCGCATCAGCTCGGTCGCAGGCTCCCGCTCTCCGCCCACCAGTTCGGGATGGGTGCGCATCGCCTCCGCGAGCCTTGTCGCGGCCTTGGCGCGCACGCCGCCGAGAGCGGACGGGTCGGCGAGCCGCGCCATGGCCCGCGCCAGCCCGGTCAGGGTCGCGGCGAAATTGGGGGCGGAACAGCCGTCGATGACATGACCCAACCCCTCGTCGTCGCCGGTCATCGCGTAGAACGCCTCCTTCGCGGCGCGCTGCACCGGGTGGTCGGGGTCCACGTATTCGGTCCCGCCGCCGAGATGGCGGTTGAGCGTCAGGAAGCCGCTGTGCTTGCCGGAGCAGTTGTTGTGGGTCTGGTCGGCGCAGCCGCCCGCCCGGATCAGCGCTTCGCGCGCGTCGCGGTCCTCGGGGGTCTGGGGGCCGCAGCGCAGGTCGCCCTCGCCGAGGCCGAGGCTGGCGAGCCAGTCGCGCACCGGCCCGGTATGGATCGCCGCGCCGCGATGGGAGGCGCAGGCGAGCGCCAGCTGCGGCACGCCCAGCCCCGCCGCATCCGCCGCCCCGCTTTCCACCAGCGGCAGCGCCTGCAGGATCTTGCACGACGAGCGCGGCAGCATCACCCGGTCCACGTCGCCCCAGGCCGCGACCACATCGCCGGACGCGTCGCAGACCACCGCCGCGCCGCGATGCACGCTTTCGACGAAGGCGCCGCGAATCACTTCCGCAAGCGGAACCGAGCCGGATCCGGGGACGGAACGGGACAGGTCGGGGTCAGTCATCGAGCAGCTCCTCCGCGAAATCGTCGCCGAGCGCGACCCGCAACCGGCCGAGCGCCAGGCGCATCCGGGATTTGATGGTTCCGAGCGGCACGTCAAGCGCCTCGGCGATCTCGACCTGGGTCATGCCGACGAAAAACGCCATGCGCACCACGTCGCGCTGATCGTCGGAAAGATCGCCCATCGCCTGGCGCACCTGCGCGTCGCGGTCCGACGCGGCGGCGGCGGTTTCGGGGTCGTCGGGGGCGTCGGGCTGGAACAGCGGGTCGTCGGGATCGGGGGTGGCGCGGATCTCGCGCCGCAGGATGTCGATGCGCCGGTTGCGGGCGATGGCGAAGATCCAGGTGGAGACGCCGGCCTTCGCCGGATCGTAGAGCGCGGCGCGCCGCCAGACCGAGACCATGACGTCCTGCGCCGTTTCGTCCGCGACGTCGGCGGGCGCGCCGCCCCGCATCAGATAGGCCTTCACCCGCACCGCGTAGCGGCCGAAAAGCAGGGCGAACGCCTCGCGGTCATCGCCCTGCGCCATGCGGATCAGCAGATCGGCGTCGGTCTCCGGCTCCGGCGCGACGGGCGCGGCCGGACGGGCGGTCCGGGCGCGGGCCGCACGGATCGCCTCGGCCGCGACGGGCGCGCCCAGGACCGGATCGCTGGAAGAGGAGTCGTCCATCTTTTCGGAAAACTTCCGTGTCTGCGTCGCGAAGCGCGACGGTGAGCGCCTCGTCCACCCCGAGCCTCTGAGCCGGCGGGGTGGCGCCTCAGGCGGTTTTGCGTCTAGATTAGGGGTCGGCGCGTCGGCTGGAAAGACGGATCGGCGCGGATCGGCGCGCGGCGCCCTCACGGAACCCGGCCCGCCGCCTCGATGGCGGAGCGCGGGAGGTGGCGGTCGCGGCGGGCGGGTCAGAGCAGACGTCATCGACGAACCCAGAACGACGAACACAGGCGAAACGAGGCGAGCATGAGAGCGGAGGCGAATCGCGGGACCCGTCCGGCGTCGGCGCGGCGTGGCGGCCGGATCGGCGCGGCGCTGGCGGCGACCGGGCTGTCCCTGGCTGCGACGGCCATCGGCGTGACGGCGGGCCTGACGGCCGGCGCCGGGCCGGCGGCGGCGCAGCAGACCACCAACCGGGTCGAGGCCTTCAGGGACTGGTCGGTCTTCAAGGCCGACGCCGGCGGGCCGGTGTGCTGGGTCGTGACCCAGCCCCAGTCGTCGGTCGCCACGCGCGGCGGCAAGCCGGTGCAGGTGCGCCGGGGCGAAATCTACCTGACGGTGGCCGTGCGCCCCCGCCAGGGCGTGAGCAGCGAAATCGCCATGGTCGGGGGCTATCCGTTCAAGGACGGCTCCACGGTCAAGGCGCAGATCGACTCGAAATCCTTCTCGATGTTCACCGAGGGCGAAAGCGCGTGGACCTATCCCGCCGACGATGCGGCCATGGTCGCGGCGATGAAGGCGGGCACGGCGGCGTCGTTCACCGGGGTCTCGTCCCGCGGGACCTCGACCACCGACCGGTTCTCCTTGCTGGGGTTCACCGACGCGCTGACCTCGGCGCAGCGGCTCTGCAACTGATCCGCCGGCGCCGCCTTCGGGCGGCGCCGTGGACGAATCCTCCGCAAGCCGCTATGTGAGGGTCAACTCGCGCTCCCCGGCCATCCGGGGGGCGTCGTTTCGTTTCCGGAGGCCTGCGACATGACCCAGCCCGCCCCGACCGCGCGCGCCGTCTTTTCAGAGCAGGCGGGCGCAGCGCCCCTGCCGCCGCTCGCCGCCGACACCCCCGGCTACGCGCCCCGCGCGGCTGCGGGCCCTGCCCGGCTGATCGGCCTGACCCGCCCCGCGATGCAGGCGGCGCTGGTCGCGGCCGGCATCGAAGAGTCGCAGGCCAAGATGCGCACGGGCCAGGTCTGGCAGTGGCTCTACGCCCGCGGCGCCACCGATTTCGCCCAGATGACCAATCTCTCGAAGCCGATCCGGGCGCTTCTGGCCGAGAATTTCCGAATCGACCGGCCCGAGATCGTGGTCCGTCAGCTGTCGGAGGACGGGACCCGCAAATACCTCCTCCGCCTCGCCGGCGGGCATGAGGTCGAGGCGGTGTATATCCCGGAGGAGGATCGCGGCACGCTCTGCGTCTCCTCCCAGGTGGGCTGCACGCTCAGCTGCACCTTCTGCCACACCGGCACCCAGAAGCTGGTCCGCAACCTGACCGCCGAAGAGATCGTGGCCCAGATCATGGTCTGCCGCGACGACCTCGGCGAATGGCCGGTCGCCGGAGAGCGTCCGCCGGAGCGGCGGATGTTATCCAACATCGTGCTGATGGGCATGGGCGAGCCGCTCTACAATTTCGAGGGCGTGCGCGACGCGATGAAGATCGCCATGGATGGCGAGGGGCTGTCGATCTCGCGCCGCCGGATCACGCTGTCGACCTCGGGCGTGGTGCCCAACATGGCGAAGGCGGGGGCGGAGATCGGGTCGTTGCTGGCGATCTCGCTGCATGCCGTGCGCGACGAGCTGCGCGACGTGCTGGTGCCGATCAACAGGAAGTGGAACATCGCCACCCTGCTGCAGGCCTGCCGGGACTATCCGCGCCTGTCGAACGCCGAGCGGATCACCTTCGAATACGTGATGCTCAAGGACGTGAACGACTCGGACGCGGATGCCAAGCGGCTGGTGCAGCTGATCGCGGGCATCCCGGCGAAGATCAACCTGATCCCGTTCAACCCCTGGCCGGGCTCGCCCTATGAGCGCTCGGACTGGGACCGTATCGAAAGCTTCGCGGAGATCGTGAACAAGGCCGGCTACGCCTCGCCGGTCCGCACGCCGCGCGGGCAGGACATCATGGCCGCCTGCGGGCAGCTGAAGTCGACGACCGAGCGCGGGCGCAAGCGCGCCTCCGAGATCGCGGCGGAGGCGGGGGGCTGAAGCCCCGCCCCGCTCAGCGCCGGTTGCGCCGCCGCGCGGCGGCGTAGGTCACGGCGGCGAGCAGCGGCGCGAGACCGGCGCCCACGCGGCCCAGCGTCGCGGGCCCGTCGCTCATTTCCGCCTCCGCCGTTCCGGCCAGAAGCGCCATGCCGCCCGCGCCGACGGCCAGCAGCAGCGTGATCGTCCAGGCGTCCGAGGTCCGCATCCGTCGCGTCCGGCCGAGCACCTGCCCGGCGCAGAGCGCCACCGCCGCCCCGGACAGCGCCATCGCCCCCCAACCCGGCGACACCTGCGTCCCCGGCCCCGGGCCGCCGAGACCGGGCGCGATCCGGTGCAGGATCTGCGCGGCCACGATCCAGGCCAGCGCCCAGATCGCCATCAGCGCCGCCACCCGGAAGATCCGCTGGACGGCGGCGCCGCCCGTCGCGGCCTCCCCCCCCGACCGCCCGACCGCATGCCGCCTCGCCATGATCCGCCTCCCCGAGCCTTGGGCGCGCGCGCCCCATCCGCGCCCAAGGCATCCTCAAAAGATGAATTCGACGTGTGCGCCGCGCCCCGACGCCCCCCCGCGCCACCCGACGCAGCCCATGCCCCCTTGCCCCCGCCCACGGCTCCGGGCGACAAAACCCCCGCGCCCAAGCGCCAAATACCGGAGGAACACGATGACCGACCTGCCCAAGACCATGCGCGTGGTGGAGATCTCGAAGCCCGGCGGGCCCGAGGTCCTGGTCCCCGGAACCCGTCCCGTGCCCGTCCCCGGCGCCGGCGAGATCCTGATCAAGGTCGCCGCCGCCGGCGTGAACCGCCCCGACGCCCTGCAGCGGGCCGGCAACTACCCGGTGCCGCCGGGCGCGTCCGACCTGCCCGGGCTGGAGGCCGCCGGAACCGTCGCCGCCATCGGCCCCGGCGCCTCGCGCTGGGCCATCGGCGACGCGGTCTGCGCCCTGCTGCCCGGCGGCGGCTACGCCGAATACGTGGTCACCCCGGCCGCCCACGCCCTGCCGGTCCCCGAGAGCCTCTCGATGGTCGAAGCGGCCTGCGTGCCCGAGACCTTCTTCACCGTGTGGATCAACGTCTTCGACCGCGTCGGCCTGACGGGGGGCGAATCGCTGCTGGTGCATGGCGGCTCGTCCGGCATCGGCTCGACCGCCATCCAGCTCGCCTCCGCCCGCGGCTGCCGGGTGTTCGCCACCGTCGGCAACGCCGAGAAGGCCGCGTTCTGCGAAGGCCTCGGGGCCGAGCGCGCCATCAACTACCGCGACGAGGACTACGTCGCCGTGGTTCAGGAGCTGACCGGCGGGGCCGGCGTGAACGTGATCCTCGACATGGTCGGCGGCGACTACATCGCGCGCGACATCCAGGCGCTCGCCCCCGACGGGCGGCTGAGCTTCATCGCCTTCCTCGGCGGCCCCAAGGCGGAGATCAACTTCGCCCCGGTGATGATGAAGCGGCTGACCATCACCGGCTCGACGCTGCGTCCGCGCACGGCGGCGTTCAAGGCCGAGATGGCGAAGGCGCTGGAGGCGGAGGTGTGGCCGTTGCTCGCTTCGGGCCGGATCGCCCCGAAGATGCACGCGACCTTCCCGCTGGAGGAGGCCGCCAAGGCCCATGCGCTGATGGAGAGCTCGGCGCATATGGGCAAGATCGCGCTGGTGATCTGAACGAGACGGCGGGGGGAGGGGCGGGCGCCCCCCCACCCGGCCGGCGCCGCAGGTCAGACGTCGCCATGCAGCATGGCGATGGCCTTCCTGAGCTCGGCCGAGACGTCGGCGCGGTTCATCGCGCTCGCCTCCCGCTCCGCCCAGATCAGCACGCGGGTCAGGGCCAGACGACGCCGCGCATCGCTGTCGCCCGCGTCCGGAGGCGGCTGCGTCCGGCTCCCGGTCGCCCGGTGGAATCCATCGTCGTCTGACAAATACGCACTTCTTGATCGGGTTTCGGAAAATCCTTCCGAAGCGTTTCGCGTCGTCTCGCTTCCTACCGACATTTCGCACGAACTGTTGGCAAGCATCAACCTTTATAGGGGAGATCGCCGCAATTGACGGCCGCCCGATGACCCGCGGCGCCCCGCGCCGCCGGCTCTTCCCTCAGGGCCGGAATTGGACTATATCGCCCCGGATCCCCCTCGCTTCGCGAACGACGGTCGCCGGCCCCGCCGGATGCGACCCGGGTCTTCGGACCGAGGGAAGACTTATGCCGGGAGACGACCGATGAGCGATTCGCTGCCGCTGATGCCCAAGGCCACCGCCGTCTGGCTGGTGGACAACACCACGCTGACCTTCACCCAGGTCGCGGCCTTCTGCGGGCTGCACGAGCTGGAGGTGAACGGCATCGCCGACGGCGAGGTGGCGCAGGGCATGAAGGGCTTCGACCCGGTCGCCAACAACCAGCTCGATCAGAAAGAGATCGAACGCTGCGAGAAGAACCCGACCCTGCGCCTGAAGCTGAAGCGCACCCAGTCGATGGAGGGCGAGGCCCGCCGCAAGGGTCCGCGCTACACGCCGCTCTCGAAGCGGCAGGAACGTCCCGCCGCCATCGCCTGGCTGGTGCGCTACCACCCCGAGCTCTCGGACGGCCAGATCTCGAAGCTGGTCGGGACCACCAAGCCGACCATCCAGGCGATCCGCAACCGCACCCACTGGAACGCCCAGAACATCCAGCCGGTCGATCCGGTGGCGGTGGGCCTGTGCAGCCAGGTCGAGCTCGACGAGGCGGTCCGCAAGGCCGCCGAGCGCAAGCGGCGCGAGCGCGAAGAGGTCATGACCCACGAGGAGCGGCTGAGCCTGCTGTCGACGGACGAGAGCCTCGCCGCCCGGCCCGAGCCGCGGATGCCGTCGAACATCTCGGGGCTGGAGAGCTTCAGCCTGGTCGAGACCGACGAAGAGGAAGACCCCCGCGACGCCCGCGGGCCGATGAACCCCGACGACCTGTTCAACCTGCCCGGCGGATCGGACGACGACGACGAGGACGATCAGCCCCGCTGATCCGGGCCTGCGCGACCTGCGACGCATGAGCGAGGGCCGCCCGGGACGACCGGGCGGCCCTGCCGTCCCCGTTGCGGGCGGCTTGAGACGCCGCGACGTACCGACGGCTCAGCGCAGATCGACCCAGACCAGCCGGTGATCCGAGCTTGCCGGGCGGCGCCCGCCCTCGATCAACGCGGCGCGCGGATCGCCCTGGGCCGGCCACCAGACGCCGGCGCCGGTCACCTCCCACGCCCTCGACGGCAGCACGAAATCGGCGCGCAGGTTGCCGGGACCGCCCTCGTCCCGCCAGTCGGCGGTGTCGCGGGCCGGGTCGCCGGACTGGCCGCGATTGGCGCCGCCCTGCGCGCGCGCGGCCGCTGCGGCGCCCGGGCTGGTTGGCGCGGGATCGCGCAGGCGGGGATGGGCGAGCAGGCCGCGGATGCCCTCGCGCCGGCCGTCGCCATCCTCGGGGTCGGCGTTGAGGTCGCCCAGCACCACGAAGCCCGCGCCCGCCGCCAGCCCCCCCGCGGCCCCCGCATCGTCGCGGATCCAGCCGGCGCCGGAGATGTAGTCGACCCAGAACCGGATCTCGTCATGATTGCGACGGCCGTTGCGATCCTCGGCCCCGTCGAAGACCGGCGGGGTGGGATGACTGACCAGCAGATGCAGGCGCCGCCCGTCGGGCAGGATCGCAGGCAGGTCGAGATGGGTTTTGGACGACAGCCGCAGCACCGCCTGCGCCGGGGCCGGGTAGAACCGCGTCGGCATCAGCCCGCCGGGCATGTCCGCCCAGCGCGTCAGTCGAAAACTGCGCGCCGCCCCCAGATCCAGCGGCAGGCGCGACAACACCGCCAGCCCGTATTGCCCCGCGAAGGCGCCATAGCCCTGCGCATCGCCCGGCCCGGCGGGATCGCCGTCGCCATCCAGGTCGAGCCCGGTCGGCAACCCGGTGTTCACCGGCGGCGCAAGGCGGTGGGGATAGGCGATGCCTGGGGTCCCGTCCTCGCCGGCCTCGGCCAGCAACGCGGCCAGCGCGTCGAGCGCCAGATCCTCGGGGTCGTGGTCCAGCTCCAGCAACGCCAGCACGTCGGGGCGCACGTCGCGCAGGATGGCGGCGACCGCGCGGACCTGGTCCTGACGGTCGAGGATGGCTTTCCAGGCGAGCCCGGCGCCCTGGCGCGACAGCGAGGCGTTGAACACCGCCACCCGCACCGCGCCCTCCGCCGGCGGGGGAGGCCAGGCGGGGTCGCGGCCGGCCTGCGCGGACGCGCCGGAGGCGCCCAGCGACACCCCCAGCGCCATCGCCAGCGCGCCGAGCCGCCCCCGCGGGGCCCGGCCCCGGCTCACAGCCTCGCCGCGCGCTCGGCCTGCCCGGCGAGACGGGCCAGCCGCAGGATCGCCACGCCCCGCACCACCAGCAGCCCCGGCGTCGCCGCCCAGATCGTCGCCGACCAGGTGAGGATCAGCGGCGACAGGAAGGCGTCGGGGTCGATCAGCCCGGTCGCCGCCCGCCCCACCACCAGCAGCGCGATCAGCAGCGCCAGCGCCGTCACCACCACCTGCGCCCCCAGCCGCTTCAGCCGGACCGAGGCGCCGGCCCCCGTCGCCGGCTCGAAGGTCGGCATGTTGACCCAGGGGTTGAAGCGGTCGGGGTCGCGCGGCCAGCGCCCCGAAGCGATCACCGCCAGCGCGGCGAGGGTGGCGAGCGTCGAGGCGGTCAGCGCCGTGGCGGCGGCGGCCAGCGCCTCGGGATCCGGGCCGCGGGCCGAGGGTCGGGCGAGGCTCTCGGCCGCCATCCGCGCCGGGCTGAACCGGAAATCGAGGACCGAGGCGAGCTCGGCGAAAGGCGTCGCCGCCCCGTCGGGGCCTTGGGTCGCGACGCAGAGCGTCACCGCCCCCAGCACCGCGCAGATCACCGCGAAGCGCATGCGGTTGATCGGCGGGGCGAAGCGGAAATCGATCAGCGAAGGGGTGCGGGCGCCGTATTCCAGCAGCACGAACAGGGCGGCGGCGGCGGCGGGGACCAGGCTCGTCGCCATATTGCCGCCCGGATCGTCGGCCGGCAGCCGCGCCGAGATCGCCAGCGCCGGCGCCGAGAAGCAGGCCATCACCAGCAGCGACCGGATCGCGGCCCCCTGCAGGCGCCCGGGCACGATGCCCGGGCGCCGCGGGGGACGACGCATGTCCCCCGCCACGGTCAAGATCAGCCCGCCGCGGCGAGCCAGGGCTGGCGCGCCGCGGCCGCGGCCTCATAGGCGTCGATGGCGGCGCCCTTCTCCATGGTCAGCCCCACATCGTCGAGCCCGTTGAGCAGGCAATGCTTGCGGAAGGCGTCGACCTCGAACGCGATCTCGCCGCCGTCGGGGCCGCGGATCACCTGGTTCTCCAGGTCCACGGTGACGATGGCGTTGGCGCCGCGCTGGGCGTCGTCCATCAGCTTGTCCACCTCCGCCTGCGGCAGGGCGATGGGCAGGATGCCGTTCTTGAAGCAGTTGTTGAAGAAGATGTCGGCGAAGCTGGTGGAGATCACGCAGCGGATGCCGAAGTCGGCCAGCGCCCAGGGCGCATGCTCGCGCGAGGAGCCGCAGCCGAAATTGTCGCCGGCGACCAGGATCTTCGCCTCGCGGTAGGCGGGCTTGTTCAGCACGAATTCGGGCTTCTCGGAGCCGTCCTGATTGTAGCGCATCTCGTCGAACAGGTTCACGCCGAGCCCGGAGCGCTTGATGGTCTTCAGGAACTGCTTGGGAATGATCATGTCGGTGTCGACATTGATCAGCGGCAGCGGGGCGGCGACGCCCTCGAGTTTGTCGAATTTGTCCATCATGCGGCTCCTTTGCGGATGGCTTCGGGTAGCGCGTCCCGGCCCGATAAGCAAGCTGCGGAGCGGGGGCGCTCGCCGGCGAAGCCGGCGCCGGGCCGAGGGGGCTCGACGCCCCCGAGGCCCGGCCCCCGATTCAGGCTCCGCGCACCGCCCCCTCCAGCGCCGCGACGTAGCCGAGGATCACCGCCACCCAGCCTCCGGAACAGCAAAGCAGATCCTCCAGCCTCGGCGTCTCGGCATCGTCGCGGCCGCGCAGATACCACTGGCTCCCGTCCCTTGTCTCTCGCACGTTCAAGCTGGCGACGGCCCCAAGCATCCTGAGATAGGCGTGCCCGAGATCCGCACGCCCGGCGGCGGCTGCGGACTCCGTCGCATAATTGAAGTGGAGCGCCCCGCCCGCCATGATCGCGACGAGGGTGAAAACTCTCCCGTCCGCGCGCCGCCAGCGCAGCATACGATTCCCTTTGAGCGTGGTGTCCGCGAATACGCCGAGCTCCGCGAGCTCGATCTCGAACGCCTCCAGCGCGTCGGCGACGCTCTCTTCCAACACGGGCTCGTTCCTTTCCGCCGGCGAGGCGGCGACGGTGACGCTGCGCGGATGGGGCGCGGCGAGCAGCAGGCGGTCGAGCCCGTCCCACCCCGCAGCAGGCGCAGGGTCGCGCAGACGAGGATCCTCGATCCCGACCTCGTCCACCGTCCACGATCCGCGGCCGAAATTGCAGGCCGCGCAGGTGATCACCACATTGTCGACCGAGCTCTCGCCGCCACGGCTGTGCGGCGCCACGTGATCATATTGAAGCCAAAGGCATTGCAAGGCGGCATGCTGCTCGGCCTCACGGCCGCCCCAGCGGGCGGCATCGGGGTAGCGGGCATGCAGAATGGCCCGGACCTGCGGTCGGATCACTGGCGTCTCGCAGAACCGACAACGCAGGCCATCGCGGGTCTCGATCGCGCGCCTGGCGGCGGCGCCGGGCATCCGGGGACGGCTGCGTGCGGCATCCGTCAGGTATGGCGGAGCGTCGGGGACCTTTCGGAAGGCGTGCAGCTCCGGGTCGACCCTGCCCCAGATCGACTTGGTCCAGGCCGCGATCTCGGGCATGTCGGCAGCGCGGATCAGGCGGTCCGCCTCGGCGGCGTCGCCAGAGAGATGGGCGTCGGCGGCGTGGGACAGCAGCTCCGCCGCTTCGGCGATGCCTGGATGGGGCGGGCGGAAACAACGCCGCTTCACGTCATTTGCGGATGCGCTCATGACGTGAAGTCGGACGCTTGCCGGGCAAAAGTCAATCTCCGGACAAGAAAACGCCCCCGCCGGTCAACCCGGCGGGGGCGCTGATGCGGTCAGACGCAGGCGATCAGGCCAGCGAGGGGTCTATGCCCTTGCAGGCCTCGACCAGGCCCTTCACGGCCTCGATCGACTTGTCGAGCATGGCCTTCTCGGCCTTGTCGAGCTTGATCTCCACGACCTTCTCGATGCCCGCGGCGCCGATCACGGTCGGCACGCCGACATAGAACCCGTCGAGCCCGTAGGCCCCGTCCACGAAGGCGGCGCAGGGCAGGACGCGCTTCTGGTCCTTGAGGAAGCTCTCGGCCATCGCCACGGCCGAGGCCGCCGGCGCGTAGAAGGCTGACCCGGTCTTGAGCAGGCCGACGATCTCGGCGCCGCCGTCGCGGGTGCGCTGCACGATGGCGTCGATCTTCTCCTGGGTGGACCAGCCCATCTCGACCAGATCGGGCAGCGGAATGCCGGCGACGGTCGAATAACGGGTCAGCGGCACCATGGTGTCGCCGTGGCCGCCCAGCACGAAGGCCGACACGTCCTTGACCGAGACCTTGAACTCCTCGGCGAGGAAGTAGCGGAACCGCGCGCCGTCGAGCACGCCGGCCATGCCGACCACCTTCTCCTTGGGCAAGCCCGAGAACTTCTGCAGCGCCCATACCATCGCGTCGAGCGGGTTGGTGATGCAGATCACGAAGGCGTCGGGCGCGTGGGCGGCGATGCCCTCGCCGACCGACTTCATCACCTTGAGGTTGATGCCCAGCAGGTCGTCGCGCGACATGCCAGGCTTGCGCGGCACGCCGGCGGTGACGATGCAGACGTCGGCCCCGGCGATCGCGGAATAGTCGTTGGCCCCCGACAGCGCGGCGTCGAAGCCGTCGACCGGCGAGCTCTCGGCGATGTCGAGCGCCTTGCCCTGGGGCGTGCCCTCGGAGATGTCGAACAGCACGATGTCACCGAGCTCTTTCAGCCCGATGAGGTGCGCCAGCGTGCCGCCGATCTGGCCCGCGCCGATCAGCGCGATCTTGGGTCTGGACATCTTGAGCAGTCTCCCGCGATTGGTCTCATCCGGGAGACGGGGCTACTCCGTTACGCTCTCTCCCGCAAGCGCGAACGGACCGGGCTTCGGCGCCGTGACGGGCGAGACCGGGCCGCGGGGGCGCCGAAGCCGCAGCGCGGGGCGGGGCGTACCCGGGGGGTCTGCGCGGCTCGGCGGCGGGGTTCCAGGCCGGGTTTTCAAGGCCGGGGCAGGATCGATGCGCCAGGGAGCCCCCGTCGTCAGGTCCCGCATCGCGGTCGCATTGCCGTCGGGCGTGGCTGCGTCCATCGTCGGGGCGACCGCGCCAGGCTCGCCTGCGCCGCCGCGTCCTCGATCCGGGAGCGTCCATGGGACCCGACATCACCGACCCCGTCTTTCTCGCCGCCGCCGCGGCCGCGGTGCTGATCGCCGGCATCTCCAAGGGCGGGTTCGGCGCGGGGGCGGGGTTCGTGTCGACCCCGATCCTGTCGCTGGTCGCCTCGCCCGAGGTGGCGGTGGGCGTCCTGCTGCCGCTGTTCTGCGTGATGGATCTGACCGGGTTGCGCGCCTATTGGGGAAAGTGGAGCGGGAAGGACGCGCGCGCCATGATGCTGGGCGCGATCCCGGGCATGGCGCTGGGGGCGGCGCTCTTCGCGATCATCCCCACCGACGGGCTGCGGCTGCTGATCGGGCTGATCGCGCTGGGATTCGTGGCCTTCCAGGCGGCGCGGGCGCGGGGGTTTCTCGGCGCGGGGGCGTCGAAGCCGTTCTCCTGGGCACGGGGCGGGTTCTGGGGGATGGCCTGCGGCTTCACCTCGTTCACCTCGCATGCGGGCGGGCCGCCGGTGGCGGTCTATCTGCTGCCGCGCGGGCTCGACAAGCTGACCTATCAGGCGACGACGGTGATCCTGTTCTGGTTCGTCAACGCCGCGAAGCTCGGGCCGTATTGGGGGCTTGGGCTGTTCGGAGACGGCCAGCTGGCCGCCGCCGCCTGGCTGGCGCCCTTGGCTGTGGTCGGGTTCCTCTGCGGGGTCTGGGCGCACAGGCGGGTGCCGGACCGGCTGTATTTCCGGCTGATCCATACGCTGCTGGTGCTGACCGGGGCGAAACTGGTCTGGGACGGGGCGACGGGCCTGATCGGCTGAGAGGCGCCGGACCCGGAGAGTCGACCCTGGATCAGACCGCGCCCGCCGCCACCTGCGCCCCCGGTCCATGGCGGCGCGGGCGCCACGGGGCGACCGGCGCGACGGCCGGCGCGCCGCTCCCTCACCCCGGGGTCGGGCCGGGGTCGAGCGAGACGACCACCTGACGGCGCGAACGCGAAAGGCCGGGCGCGGGCCCGGCCTTCGTCGTCGTCCCGCGTCCCTCGCCCCGATCAGGCCAGTTCGCGGATCATGCCCTTGTCGCCGGCCAGGTCGCGCATCTTCTTCTGCAGCTTCTCGAAGCCGCGGACCTCGATCTGACGCACCCGCTCGCGGCTGACCCCGTAGACCTTCGACAGATCCTCCAGCGTCACCGGATCGTCCTTCAGCCGACGCTCGGTCAGGATATGCTTCTCCCGCTCGTTCAGGCTTTCCAGCGCCTCCATCAGCAGCTCGCGACGGCTTTCCAGCTCGTTGCGCTCCGCGTAGTCGGCGGCTTGGTCGGCGTCGTCGTCGGCGAGCCAGTCCTGCCATTCGGCCGACCCCTCCCCGTCCGCCTTCAGCGGCGCGTTCAGCGAGGCGTCGCCGCCCGACAGCCGCCGGTTCATGGCGATCACCTCGGTCTCGGTCACGCCGAGGCTCTTGGCGATGGTGGCCACGTTCTCGGGCCGCATGTCGCCCTCTTCCAGCGCGCCGATGCGGTTCTTGGCCTTGCGCAGGTTGAAGAACAGCTTCTTCTGCGCCGCGGTGGTCCCCATCTTCACAAGGCTCCACGACCGCAGGATGTATTCCTGGATCGAGGCGCGGATCCACCACATGGCGTAGGTCGCGAGCCGGAAGCCGCGTTCGGGGTCGAAGCGCTTCACCGCCTGCATCAGGCCGACATTCGCCTCCGAGATCACCTCGGCCGTCGGCAGGCCGTAGCCGCGATAGCCCATGGCGAGCTTGGCCGCGAGGCGCAGATGCGACGTCACCATCTTGTGCGCCGCCTCCTTGTCCTCATGGTCGGTCCAGGCCTTGGCGAGCATGTATTCCTCTTCCGGCTCCAGCATCGGAAACTTGCGGATTTCCTGCAGGTAGCGCGAAAGGCCCTGTTCCGGCGACGGGGCCGGAAGTCTGGCGTAAGTGCTCATGTTCTCGTCCCTCCTTCGGGGCGTCGGGACCGCGGCGCCGCCCGAGGCGACGACCCGCGCGCACCCGGGCGCGCAAAAGTCTTGCGGCGGACGAACGCGCCCCCCGGATCCGCATATGGTCCCCGCAACCCTTTAATTCAACGTTTACGCCGGTCAGGAGACGGTGAGGCGCCGGTTCGGAGACGGTCCTCCCCCCGGCAGGGGGGAGGGGGGGACGGACCGCGCCGTCAGAGGCCCAGCGCCGCCGTCAGCGCCGCGAAATCCGCCGGGGGGGGGGATTCGAAATGCAGCGCCTCGCCGGTCACCGGATGCGGAAAGCCCAGCACCGCGGCATGCAGCGCCTGGCGCGGGAACAGGTCCAGCGCCGCGCGGCCTGCGTCGTCGAGCCCGGCCGGCGCCTTGCGCGACCGCCCGCCATAGGTGGCGTCGCCGACCAGCGGATGCCCCAGCCAGGACAGGTGCACGCGGATCTGATGGGTCCGCCCCGTCTCCAGCGCGCAGCGGACCAGGGAGGCGACGGGCTTCAGCTCCGGCCCCATCTTCGCCTCGGTCCGCAGATGGGTCACCGCGCGGCGACCCGCGGTCTTGGTCACCGCCATCCGCTTGCGGTCGCCGCGGTGACGGTCGAGATGCGTCTCGATCCTCAGCCAGCCGCCGCCCGCATCCTCCACCCCCGGCAGGCCGACCACGCGCGGATCGGCGGTCGAGGGCGCGCCCCAGGCCACCGCCAGATATTCCCGCTCCAGATCATGCGCCGCGAAGCGCGCCGACAGGCCCTGATGGGCGATGTCGGTCTTCGCGACCACCAGCAGGCCCGAGGTGTCCTTGTCGATCCGGTGCACGATGCCGGGCCGCGCCTCGCCGCCGATGCCGGCGAGGCGGCCGGCGCAGTGGTGCAGCAGGGCGTTCACCAGGGTCCCCTCCCACGCCCCCGGCGCGGGATGCACCACCATGCCGGCGGGCTTGTCGACCACCAGCAGATCGTCATCCTCGTAGAAGATGGTCAACGGGATGTCCTCGGCCATCGGCGTCGCCGGGACGGGCGGCGGCGGCAGCACCACGAAGCCCTCGCCCGCCTTGACTTTGGCGCGCGGGTCGCGCACCGCCTCCCCGGTCCCGGCGCGGGTGACCGCCCCGGACAAGGCCAGCGCCCGCAGGCGCGAACGGCTCAGCCAGGGCGGCGCCAGCGCCGCCAGGGCCTTGTCGAGACGCTCGCCCGCCAGGGCGTCGTCCACGTGAAATTCCAGGGGCCCGCCGGCCTCCGGCAGGGCGAGGCGCGCCTCGTCCTCCGGGGCAAGGGGGGCGGCGTCTTCGTCGTCGAAATCATCAAGGGGCTCGGTCATGCGCGCGAACCTATCCGGGCCGAAGGCCGAGGACGAGGACGAGTTTCCCGAACCGCCCCGCCTGCGGCTTCTGCGCCTGACCGTGATGGCGCTGACGGTGACGCTGACGCTCGGGGTGGCGGTGATCGCGGGCGTCATCGCCTGGCGGCTGTGGTCGTCCGTTCCGCCTGCGGTCCCGGTCACGGCCGAGGCGCTGGCCCTGCCCGCGGGCCAGGCGATCACCGCGCTGGGCGCTTCCGCTTCAGAGATCCTGGTGACCACCCGCGACGCGGCGGGGGCGGAGCGGCTGCTGGTCTTCCGCCGCGCCGACGGCGCGCGCCTGTCGCAGACCCCGATCCGGCGCGAAGACTGAGCTTCGGGGATCGCGATGGCCGGGTTTCGCCCGAATCGCCCCCCTCGCGCCGCCGCCATGGCCGGCCCGGAGGGGCGCCTCCCCGGGCTGCGGCGAAGCCCCTGCGACGTCGTCGCGCGATCCGCCGGAAGGAAGGCGGAGAGCCGCCCTTGACACCCCCCCCTGCGAGGCCTTAATCCCCGCCGCAACGCAAGCGCGGCCGCAAGTCCCCATCGTCTAGCGGTTAGGACATCACCCTCTCACGGTGAAGACAGGGGTTCGATTCCCCTTGGGGATACCAATTCGCCGCGCTTGCGGTCACGGGCCGGCGCCGAAAGCGCCGGCCCGTATCGTTTGGCGGAGTCGGGCGCGTTCCGGACCGTCGCGCCGTGCGGCCCCCCGGAGATGCGGCGGGAAATGCGCCGGGGCCTTTCCGGAAGAACCAGCCCGCGCGCAGCGCCCTCCCGGCGCTTCGGCGGTCTTCGAGGCGACCTCGGACGGCCTGCGCCGGCGGTCGCCCCCCTGCGTCGCGCTCATGGACACGCCCGGGCGGCGCGGGGTCATCGCACGATGCGGACGGGACGGGGGTTCCGCCGCCTGCGCCGTCGCCCGACGGCGCCCCTTCGGCCAGATCGTCAGGCGGCCCGAAAGGCGCCGCCCGTAGCAAGGCGACGGCCCCCGCCATGTCGCCTGCGACTCGCCGACGACGCCATCGATGCCGCCGAGGACGGCGGCTTGCGCATCGGCGCGATGGCGCGCGACGCCGATCCCGCGACCGACGCGAGGATGCGCCGCCACTGGCCCGCGGCGCCCCGTCCGGCTCGCCGCCGAAGGCCAAGGGGGTGGGCGAGCTCGGCCTCTGCGGCGCGGCCGCGGCCATCGCCGAGGCCGACGCCGCCATAGCGCCCCCGGCAAAAGGGGGCGCGACGATCCCGTGACCATGGACAAGATGCCGGAAAGCCTGCGCGCCATCCGAGCCCGGGCGGGCCGTTCAGGCCCGCCGCGGCGCCGCCGGCCGCAGCCGGGCGGAAAGCGCCTGGGCGGGCGGGATCGCAGCGGCGGCGAGGCCCGCCGCCAGCACCCAGCCCGCCGGGCGCAGGCCCCATTCGGGATGCAGGTTCGCCTCCAGCACCGCGCCCCAGGGCGCCCCGGTGGCGGCGGCGTACCAGGCGGCCTCCAGCCCCGCCGCGCCCAGCGCCGCCGCGACGGCGACGCAGACCAGCGCCCAGGGCGCGCGCAGCGACCCGCCCGCCGCATCCGCCAGCCGCCACCCCATCAGCAGCAGCCAGGCCCCCATCACGATCGCAGCCTCGGACACGTCGGCCTTCGACTGCAGGAAGAAATGCAGCACCGCCAGCGCCGCCAGCGGATAGGCCGCCCGATGCAGCCGCCGCCAGTTGCGCCCCATCGCCCGGATCGCCCGGTCGGTGGAGGTGACGGCGAGCGCCCCCAGGCCCAGCAGCGTGACGAAGCCGATGGCGAGGTAGATGCGCGACGCGATCTCGGCGACCACCTTGGCCGGATCCCAGCCCTGGTCGGCGATGTAGAACCCCAGATGGGCGGCCGCGTAGAAGAACGCCGCCAGCCCCAGCATCCGGCGCAGGATGATCCAGCGACCCCAGCCGGTGATCCGGCGCAGCGGCGTGACCAGCAGCGTGACCGTCAGCAGCCGCACCGCCCAGTCGCCGGAGCGGTGGATGGCCTCGGTCAGCGGCCTCGGCCCCAATCCGCCGGTCGCGGCGTCGAAGAGAAGCCACAGCGCCGGCGCGGCCACCAGCGCGAAACCCGCGGCGCGCAGGGCGCTGAAGCGTCCGCTGCGGTCGGTCCATGGCATGTCCATATGCGCCCCCCTGGCGTTCCGCCTGCGGGCGCGATCCGCGCCCTTGCCTTCATCTGGGGTCCCTAGCGGCGGGCGCATCGCGGGTGACGAAAAAGCGAACGGCGGGTGAGGGGACGCCCCCGCGCTCACCCGGCCGCAGGCGCCTCGACCCGCGCCGTCTCGACCCGGCCCGCGCGCTGGGCCCGGGTCTGGTCGCGGTCATGGGTCCGGGCGGTGAGGATGTGGAGCGTCCGCCCGTCCTCGCCCCCCAGCATGCAGGCGTAGGCCTCCGTCTCCACCTTGATCTCGTCCAGCACCTGTCCGCCCATCCCCACCCGCACGCAGGCGCCGCGGCGGGGGGAGGCGACCCAGACCGCGCCCTCGGCGTCGAGGCTGATGCCGTCGGGCCGCAGGCCGGGCGGCTGCGACCAGATCCGCGGGTGGGTCAGATCTCCGTCCGGCCCGAAATCGCAGGCGGTCAGCCGCCCGCCCGCCGTCTCCCCCACGATCAGGGTCTTGCCATCGGGCGTGATCGCCATGCCGTTGGGAAACATCAGCTCCGGGCCGACCTTGCTTGCCGAGCCATCGTGCGCCACCCGGATCAGGCGGGTCGCCCTCGGCGCCGCCTCGCCGCGCAGCGCGGCGGCGAGGTCATAGCCGAAATTCCCCACATAAGCCGCGCCCGAAGCGTCCACGATCATGTCGTTGCAATGGAAATCGGCGAGGTCCCAGAGGTCCGCATGCACCGTCACCGCCCCGTCCCTGACACGCAGCACCTGGCGGCGGGTCATCGAGACCACCAGCAGCGACCCGTCCGGCAGCCAGCCGAGGCCCGAGGGCTGATCCTCGATCTCCAGCATCACCTCCCGGGTCCCGTCCGGCGCGATGGCGAGCACCTTGTGGTCGTGCATGTCCGACAGCCACAGCCGCCCGTCATGCCAGCGCGGCCCCTCGCCGAAACAGAGATCATCGGCGAGGATTTTTGTGCGACGGCTCATGGCGCGGCTCCCTGGGATGTCTTTTGCGGCGATCCTGCGATGCGCCGGTCCCGACATCAACCGCGGGGCGCGAGCCGGGCGGCGGCGGCGGCCAGACGCTCGATCCCCGGGCCGATCCGGTCGTCGGAGATCGAGGAGAAGGCGAGCCGGAAATGATTGCGCGGCCGGGGCGCGAGCCCCGCCCCGGGATGCGCGTCGGCGTCGGCGAACAGCACCGCGCCCGGCTCGATCAGCACGCCCTCGGCCCGCGCCTCCCGCGCCAGATCGGCGGCGTCGAGCCAGTCCGGCCCGCGCACCCAGAACGCCGCGCCGCCAAACCCCGCGCCCTGCGCCCAGCCGGGAAGATGGACGTCGAGGGCGGCATGCGTCGTCTCCCACCGCGTCTGGAAACTGCGATGCAGCCGCCCGATCAGCGCGTCATGCGCGCCCAGCGCCAGGAACAGCGCCACCGCGCGCTGATTGTTGCCGGGCGGGTGGCGCAGCATCAGGCGGCGCAGGGCGCGGGCCTCGGCCACGAAGGCCGCCGGGCCGACGATGAAGCCCATGCGCAGGCCGGGCATAAGCGATTTCGACAGCGAGCCGACGTAGATCACCCGGTCCTCGCGATCCAGCGACTTCAGCGCGGGCGTGGGCGGGCCGCGATAGTTGAACTCGAACTCGTAATCGTCCTCGACGATCAGCCCGTCGCAGCGCCGCGCCCAGTCCATCAACGCCCGCCGGCGCGCGAGGCTCATGGTCACGGTCGTCGGCGACTGGTGAGAGGGGGTGACGAAGGCGAGCGCCGGTTCCTCGGGCAGGCGGTCGGTGACCAGGCCCTCGTCATCCACGGGCAGCGGCATCACCCGGTCGGAATGCAGGGCGAGGATGTTGCGCAGGTCCGGGTAGCCGGGGTTTTCGATCACCGCCGCGGTGTCGCGGCGCACCAGCAGCTGCGCGATGAGGTAGAGCGCGTTCTGCGCGCCCATGGTCACCAGCACCTCGTCGGCCCCTGCAAGAATGCCGCGGCGGGGCAGCAGGCGCTGACGGATCTGCTCGATCAGCATCGGGTCGTCTTCGGCGAAGCGGTCGTCGGTCCAGGCCCCGAACCATTTTCGCGACATCGACTGGCGCATGCAGTCGCGCCAGGCGGCGAGCGGAAACAGGTCGCTGTCGAGCTGCCCGTAGAGGAACGGATAGGGATAGGCGTGCCAGTCCGCCGGCTTCACGATGTTGCGCTGGGTGGAGGGCGAGAGCCGGAAACGCGAGGCCCAGTCCGGCCGGCCCGCAGGCGTCGGGCTGGGCGAAGGGGTCGGCCCCACCCCGGCGGGCGCGGCGGGAAGATCCTCGGCCACGTAAAACCCCGAGCGTTCGCGCGCCACCAGATAACCGTCATCGGCCAGCGCCTGATAGGCGAGCACCACGGTGTTGCGCGAAATGCCGATGCGCTGGCCCATGGCGCGGGTGGAGGGCATGGCGGCCCCCGCGGGGAACTGCCCGGCGAGGATGGCGGAGACCAGCCGCTCGCGCAGCTGCGCCTGCAGGGACACGCCCTCGGTCCGGTCGAGATGGAACAGCGTGTCGCGCATCGGCCCTCCGCCTCAGCGGCATGACGCGGGGCCGGGCCGGATGCAAGGGGAGGCCCGGCTGGCGCCCCCCGCCTTGGATCAGCTTAGCAGGGCGCGCCAGCTTGCATCCAGCGCCGTCGCGTCGAAGCGCTCGGCGAAGCCGATGGCGACGGCGCGTCCCTGCCCGTCGGCGGGGGCGGGGACGTCGCGCAGGCCGGACTGGGCGCCGGCGCGGTGCAGCTCTCCCCAGCCGCCATCGGTCAGGCGCACGACGCCCTTGAGGCGGTAGAAGCCCAGATCCTCGGCGATCAGCGTTGTCGCGGCCGCGCGGTCGAGCGCTTCCGGGCCGCTCCAGGCCCAGCTCCGGTAATGGGCGCCGTGGTCGTGGTGGGGAGGGTGGCGGTCGGGCGCCCCCGCCTCCCGCCCCGGCACGGCGGCGGGGTCGAGCAGCATGTCGACCGGCAGGCGCCCGAAGGCGGCCTCAACGCGGGGGATGCCCGGGGCCAGCGATTCGAGGCGGGCGGCGACGCGGGCCGTAGCCTCCGCCCCCGCATGGTCGGCCTTGGAGATCACGATGAGGCCCGCGGCCTTCGCCTGCCGGATCAGCGTGTCGGCGAGCAGCGGATCGTCGAGGCCCGCGTCGAAATTGGCGGCGTCGACCAGGGTCGCGGTCAGCGCGTGGCGCATCTCGGGCTCGGCGCGCGCGATGTCGGCGACGCGGGCGGGGTCGGCGACGCCCGAGGTCTCGATGACGAGGTGCTCGGCGCGGGGGCGGGCTTCGAGGATGCGGTCGAGCGCATCGAAGAGGTCCCCCCCGATGGAGCAGCACATGCAGCCGTTGGCCAGGGCCACCGTGTCGCCGTCGCGGTTGACGATCAGGCTTTCGTCCAGCGCGATCTCCCCGAAATCGTTGACCAGCACGGTGATGCGCCTGCCATGGGCCTCGGTCAGCAGACGGTTGACGAGCGTGGTCTTGCCGGCGCCGAGATAGCCCGAGATCACCGTCACCGGCAGGGGGGCGAGCCCGCCCCCCCCGGTTGCGTCCGGCCGGTTCACGCGAGGAACACCCGGCCGCCGGACACCGTGCCCAGCACCTCGATATCGCGCAGCTCATAGGGCGCGACCGACAGCGGATCGTCGGCGAGGATGGCGAAATCGGCCTTCTTGCCGGTCTCGATCGAGCCGATGTCGCGGTCCATCTTCAGCGTCTTCGCCGGGCCCAGGGTGATGGCGTGCAGCGCTTCCTGCACCGTGATCCGCTGATGGGCGCCCAGCACGCGGCCCTTGGGAGTGATGCGGTTCACCGCCGACCAGGCCACGGTCAGCGGCCCCATCGGGGTCACCGGCGTGTCGGAATGGATCGCCAGCGTCACCCCATGGTCGAGCGCGGAGCGGCAGGCATCCATGCGCCGCGCCCGGTCCGGCCCGATGGACTGTTCGTAATGCGCGTCGCCGAAATACCAGATGTGGTTGGCGAAGAGATTGGCGCAGACGCCCATGGCGGCCATCCGGGCGAACTGGTCCTCGCCCGCCAGCTGCACGTGCTGGAGCGTGTGGCGATGCCCCGGCCAGGGGTTCTTCGACAGCGCGATTTCCAGCGCGTCCAGCGTCACCTCGGACGCCTCGTCGCCGTTGGTGTGGATGTGCATCTGGATCTTCGCGGCGTTCAGCGCCTCGATCACCGCGAAAAGCTGGGCGGGGGGCACGTTCCAGATGCCGTTGGGCTCGCCATGCAGGTGGCCGGGCCATTTGAGGCGCGCGGTGAAGCCCTGGATCGAGCCGTCGGTGACGATCTTGACCGCGCCGAGCCGCAGCATGTCGGAGGACCGTTTCGCCAGAGCCTGCGCCCGGGCGACGAAATCGGCCGGAGCCATGTCGCGGAACACCAGCGTGGGCACGATGCGCAGGGCGAAATCGTCCGACGAGGTGATGCGCAGCAGCCCGTCGACGTCCTCATCCTCCAGCATCGCGGCGAGGTCGGTGGCGGTGGTCACGCCGCAGCGCATGGCGGACTGGGCATAGGCGCGCACAGCGGGCTCGCGGCGCGAGAGTTCGCGAAAGTCGATCTTGCAGCGGCGCAGGACCGGGAACATCGCCGCCATCTCCTGCAGCTCGCCATTGGGCTCGCCATCGGGAAAGCGGGCGACGCCCTCCACGTTGGTGTCGCGGGAATAGCCGGCGAGCTCCATCGCCTTCGAGTTCACGGTCAGCAGGTGGAAGTTGGAATGGACCACGGCGACGGGACGGTCGATGGACACCTTGTCGAGGTCGCGCAGGCTCATCCGGTCCCCGCCGAGGAAGATCGGATCGAAACCCCAGGCGACGATGGGCTGGCCTTCAGGGATCGTCTCGGCGGCTTCCTTCAGGCGGGCGACCACGGCCTCGATGGTGGGCATGCCCTTGTGCAGCGTGCCGTCGGGCGCGACCCGGTCCTGGTCGCCGGTGTAGACGTAGTTCCACATGGCGCCGGTCATCAGGTGGCCGTGACCCTCGACGAAGCCGGGCAGGATCACCGCATCGGCGAACCGGTCGTCGAGCCGCGCGCCGCCCCAGGGCTCGGCCGCGTCCGGCCCGCCGACGGCGAGGATCCGGCCGTCGCGCACCACGACATGGGTGGCCTCGGGCCGGTTGGGATCCATGGTGACGATCTTGCGGGCGCGGTAGGCGACGGTCTCGGACATGGGGCTCCTCGGGGGGACGGACGGGGGCGCGCGGGGGGGCGCGGGATGGGTCAGGATGACCCTCGCCCCACCGCGCCTGTCAGCTTAGGGCCAGATAAGCGAAAAGCTTGTGCCAGTTCCATGGGCGCCGCGCTTCGCGTTTGCGTTTCACCCCCGAAGGATGCTGACTTCGTCTTAGGCATTAATTTCAACGAGGCCAGATCATGAGCATCACCCGCCGGTCGCTCTTCGCGTCCGCCGCCGCCCTCGCCCTCGCGACGGGCCTCCGCCCCGCCTTCGCGGCCGAGCCGACCGCCGGCGGCGACCTGGTGGTGATCGTCACCCAGGTGCCGCGTCATCTCAACCCCGCCGTGCAGTCCGGCACGGCGACCGCGGTGCCCGGCACGCAGATCTTCGCCTCGCCGCTCCGCTATGACGGCGACTGGCAGCCGCATCCCTATCTGGCCGAGTCCTGGGACTGGGCCGAGGATGGGCTCAGCCTGACCCTGCGCCTGGTGGCGGGCGCGAAATTCCACGACGGCGAACCGATCACTTCCGAAGACGTCGCCTTCTCCATCGAGACCATCAAGGCCAACCACCCGTTCAAGACCATGTTCGCCCCGGTCGAGGCGGTGGAGACGCCGGACCCGCTGACCGCGGTCATCAAGCTGAGCCAGCCGCATCCCGCGCTGATGCTGGCCCTTTCGGGCGCGCTCTGCCCGATCATCCCCAAGCACATCTACGGCGACGGCCAGGACATCGCCACGCATCCGGCGAACGCCGCCCCCGTCGGCTCCGGCCCGTTCAAGCTGGAGAGCTTCGCGCCCGGCGAGCAGATCGTGCTGGTGAAGAACCCGGACTTCTTCCTCGACGGGAAGCCCTATCTCGACCGCATCGTGATCCGCATCGTGCGCGACACCCAGGCGGCGCTCCTGTCGATGGAGGGGGGCGAGGCCGACATGATGCCGTTCCTCACCACCTCCCAGGGGATCAAGCGGCTGTCGGACGCCGACGGGCTGACCGTGACCGACGCGGGCTACGACGCCGTCGGGCCGATCAACTGGCTGGCCTTCAACATGCGCAAGGGCCCGCTGGCCGAGAAGAAGGTGCGCCAGGCCATCGGCTACGCCGTCGACCGCAATTTCGTCACCAAGGCCCTGCAGCGCGGCGTGTCGAAGGTCCAGCGCGGGCCGATCATCGAAAGCTCGCCCTTCTTCAACCCCGAGATGCCCGACTACAAGTTCGACCTGAAGAAGGCCGCCGCCCTGCTGGACGAGGCGGGCTTCCCGGCCGGCGACGGCGGGACCCGCTTCTCGCTGACCGTCGACTTCATCCCCGGCAGCGAGGAGCAGCAGCGCAACGTCGCGGAATACCTGCGCTCGGCGCTCGGCAAGGTGGGGATCGGGGTCGAGGTCCGCGCCTCGCCCGACTTCCCGACCTGGGCCAAGCGGATCGCCGCGGGCGATTTCGACATGACCATGGACACGGTGTTCAACTGGGGCGATCCGGTGATCGGCGTGCACCGCACGTATCTGTCGGACAACATCCGCCCGGTGATCTGGTCCAACACCCAGGGCTACGCCAACCCGAAGGTGGACGAGCTGCTCAACGCCGCCGCGGTGGAGCTGGACGAGACCAGGCGCAAGGCGCTCTACGACGAGTTCCAGATGATCGTGGGCGAGGACCTGCCGATCCACTGGATCAACGCCGTGCCCTACCACACCGCCTACGATACGCGGCTGGGCGGCGTGCCGACCTCGATCTGGGGTCCGATGCAGTCGATGGACGACGTCTTCTGGGCCGAGAAGCGCTGAGCCGACGACCCGACCGGCGCGCCGCCGTCTCGCGGCGCGCCGACTGACCCTGCAGGCATTCGCGGAGCGACACCCATGGGCGCATCTGGCTACATCCTCAGGCGGCTCGCCTACGGCGTGATCCTGCTGCTGGGCGTGGTGGTGCTGAACTTCCTGCTGATCCACGCGGCCCCGGGCGACCCGGCCGAGGTGATCGCGGGCGAGATGGGCGGCGCGACCGTCGAGATGATGGCGAGGATCCGCGCCGATTACGGGTTGGACAAGCCCCTGATCGTGCAGCTGGGCATTTACCTCGGCGACATCGTGCGCGGCGATTTCGGGCAGTCCTACTTCTTCAATCAGCCGGTGGTGGACCTGATCGGCGCGCGCATCGTGCCGACCATCCTGCTGGTCGCGGCGGCGCAGGTCTTCGCCATCACGCTCGGCGTCTTCATGGGGGTGCTGGCGGCGCGCAAGCCCCAGGGGCCGTGGTCGGCCTTCGTCTCGGTGTTCTCGACCATCGGCTATGCGGCGCCGGTGTTCTGGACCGGGCTGATGCTGATCGTGCTCTTCGCCTCGATCCTCCCGATCTTCCCGGTGGAGGGGATGACCTCCGCCCGCTTCTCCGGCGGGGCCTTCGCCTATGCGCTCGACGTGCTCCATCACCTGGCGCTGCCGGCGGCGACCCTGGGGATCATCTTCCTCGCGCAATACGCGCGGCTGTCGCGCGCCTCTATGATCGACGTGCTGGGGGCGGACTATGTGCGCACCGCGCGGGCGAAGGGGCTGTCGGAGCGGGCGGTGACCTTCAAGCACGCGCTGCGCAACGCGGTGCTGCCGATCCTTACCGTGGCGGGAATCCAGTTCGGAAACCTGATCTCGGGCGCGCTGCTGGTCGAGACCGTGTTCAACTGGCCGGGCATGGGGCGGCTCGCCTTCGACAGCGTGCTGCGCCGCGACTACCCGACCCTGCTCGGCGTGCTGTTCTTCGCCGCCGCCATGGTGGTCATCGCCAATCTTCTCACCGACCTGAGCTATCGCCTGGCCGATCCCCGCATCCGCACCGGAGGCGCCCGCAAATGACCGATATCTCCGTCGCTTCCGCCGGCCCTGCCGTGGACGCGGTCAGCCCGCTGCGCGAATCCTGGGGGATCTTCCTGCGCAACCGGCCGGCGCTGCTGGGCACGGCCATCCTCGGCCTGATCCTGCTGGCGCTGCTATACGGCGCCTTCTTCTTCGACGCCGACCCCTACGAGATCGTCTGGGCCCCGATGACGCCCCCGATGGAGGAAGTGGATTATGCGCCGCTCGGCACCGACTATCTCGGCCGCTCGATCCTCGCGGGGCTGCTGACCGGGGGCTGGCCGACGCTGGCGGTCGGGGCCTCGGCCGCGCTGCTCACCGTCTTCATCGGCATCTTCGTCGGCGCGCTGTCGGGCTATTTCGGCGGCTGGGTGGATGATCTGCTGATGCGGGTGACGGAGTTCTTCCAGGTGCTGCCCGCGCTGCTGTTCGCCATGGTTCTGGTCACCCTCTTCTCGCCGTCGCTGGTGACCATCTCCATCGCCATCGGGGTGGTGAGCTGGCCGCAGACCGCGCGCCTGACCCGCGCCGAGTTCCTGCGGATCCGGGAGCTGGAATACGTCTCCGCCGCCCGGTCCATCGGGGCGAAGAACGGGCGGATCATGTTCCGCGTGGTGCTGCCCAACGCCCTGCCGCCGCTGATCGTGTCGGCGACGCTGACCATCGGCGTGGCGATCCTGTTCGAGGCGGGGCTCAGCTTCCTCGGCCTCGGCGATCCCAACACCATGTCCTGGGGGCTGATGATCGGCCAGAACCGCGGCTATCTGCTGGAGGCGTGGTGGCCGGTGACCCTGCCCGGCCTCGCCATCTTCCTGACGGTGTTCGCCATTTCGCTGATCGGCGACGGGCTGAACGACGCCTTCAATCCCAAGCTGCGGTCGAGGTGAGCATGGAACCGATCCTGTCCGTCCAGGACCTGCAGGTCCAGTTCGACACCCGCCATGGGCGCGTCACGGCGCTGGCGGGCATCAGCCTCGACGTCATGCCGGGGGAGACGCTGGGCATCGTCGGCGAGTCCGGCTGCGGAAAATCCATCACCGCGCTGGCGATGATGGGGCTGATCCCCAACCCGCCAGGCCACCTCACCGGGGGCCGCATCCTGTTCGAGGGCGAGGACATCACCCGCGCCGACGCGCGGCGCATGCGCCAGCTGCGCGGCCGCGACATCTCGATGATCTTCCAGGAGCCGATGACCTCGCTGAACCCCGTCTTCACCGCCGGCGACCAGATCGCCGAGGCGATCATGCTCCACCAGGATGTGTCCAAGCGCGAGGCGCGGGACCGGGCGGTGGAACTGCTGAAGACTGTGGGGATCCCCGAGCCTGCCCGCCGCGCGTCCTCCTATCCGCATGAGATGTCGGGGGGGATGCGTCAGCGGGTGATGATCGCCATGGCGATCTCCTGCCGGCCCAAGGTGCTGATCGCGGACGAGCCGACCACCGCGCTCGACGTCACCGTGCAGGCCCAGATCTTCGACCTGATGCGCGAGATTCAGGAGACGTTCGGCGTGGCCATCGTGATGATCACCCATGACATGGGCGCCATCGCCGAAATGGCCGACCGGGTGGCGGTGATGTATGCGGGCCGGGTGATCGAACAGGGGCTGGCCGACGACATCCTCGACGATCCGCGCCACCCCTACACCGCCGGCCTGATCGGCTGCATTCCCGCGCTCGGCCGGGCGGCGGCGTCCACCGAGCGGCTGCCGGCCTTGCAGGAGATCCCCGGCGTGGTGCCGCCGCTGCATCTGCTGGGCGACGGCTGCGCCTTCGCCGAGCGTTGCGCGCGGGTCCACGACCGCTGCCGCCGCGAACGGCCCGGCCTGCTCGGCGCCGGTCACGCCACCGCCTGCCATGCCGCCGAGACGGAGGTCGCCGCATGAGCGTCGCAACCCCCTTCCCCGCGACCTCCCCCACTCCCGCCCCCGGCGCGACCCCGCTGCTGGAGGCGGCGGCCCTCTCCGTCCGCTTCCCGATGCCGAAGAAATCGCCCTTCGCGGAGCGGGACCATCTGCACGCCGTGCGCGGGGTGGATTTCAAAGTCCACCACGGCCGCACGCTGGGCATCGTCGGCGAGTCCGGGTCCGGCAAGACCACCACCGCCATGGCCGCGGTGCGGCTGGTCGAACCCTCCGGCGGCGCGGTGATGTTCGAGGGCGAAAACATCCTCGCCCTGCCGCCCGAGCAGCTGCGCCTGCGCCGCCGGCACATGCAGGTGATCTTCCAAGACCCCTATTCGTCGCTCAACCCCCGCGACCGGGTCGGCGCCATCGTGCGCGAGCCGCTGGACCTGATGGACGTGGGCGAGAAGGCCGACCGCGCCGACCGGGTGCGCGAGCTGTTCGCGCTGGTGGGCCTGCGCCCCGACCAGATGAGCCTCTTCCCCCACCAGTTCTCGGGCGGGCAGCGCCAGCGCATCTCCATCGCCCGGGCGCTGGCGACCAATCCGAAACTGATCGTGTGCGACGAGCCCGTGTCGGCGCTCGACGTCGCCATCCAGGCGCAGGTGCTCAATCTGCTGCGTCGGTTGCAGGACCAGTTCGGGTTGTCGTATCTTTTCATCTCGCACGACCTCGGCGTCGTGCAGTTCATCTGCGACGACATCGCAGTGATGTATCTGGGCGAGATCGTCGAATACGCCGACCGGCCCACGCTCTTCGCCGCGCCCCGCCACCCCTACACGGCGGCGCTGCTCGACGCGGCCCCCTCGCTCGCCCGGCGCAAGTCGGCGGGCTATGCGCGGGCGGCTTCGGCGAAGGGCGATCCGCCCTCGCCGATGAACCTGCCCAGGGGCTGCGCCTTCGCCTCGCGCTGCCCCCGGGCCCAGGCGCGGTGCGCCAGCGAAAAACCCGCGCTGCGCCGCCTTGGCGAGGCCAAGGTCGCCTGCCATTTCCCGCTGGAGGGCTGACCCGCTCTGGCCCCCGATTTGGTCCAGCCTGGACCTAACGCCCCCCGTCCCGACGGTTTAGGACAGGCTCGCACCGCCTGCCGTCCCCGCGGGAGAGACCTAGGAGTACCGGAATGAACGTCGTCGCCAATGCCAACGATCTCTCCCATGTCATCGAGGCCGACAAGGCCCATGTCTGGCACCACCTGACCCAGCACAAGGCGTTCGAGACCTCCGATCCGCGCGTGATCGTCGAGGGCAAGGGCCTGAAGGTCTGGGACGCCACCGGGCGCGAGATGCTGGACGCCGTGTCGGGGGGCGTGTGGACCGTCAATGTCGGCTACGGGCGCGAGCGGATCGCCAATGCGGTGCGCGATCAGCTGGTCAAGATGAACTACTTCGCCGGGGCCGCCGGCTCGATCCCCGCCGCGCTCTTCGCCGAGAAGCTGATCGAGAAGATGCCGGGAATGTCCCGCGTGTACTACTCGAACTCCGGCTCCGAGGCGAACGAGAAGGCCTACAAGCTGATCCGCCAGATCGCCCACAAGAAATACGGCGGCGAGAAATACAAGATCCTGTTCCGGGAGCGGGACTACCACGGCACCACCATCGCGGCCCTCGCTTCGGGCGGACAGCCCGAGCGCGCCATGCAGTACGGCCCGTTCCCCGACGGCTTCGTGCAGGTCCCGCATTGCCTCGAATACCGCAAGCAGTGGGACGTGGAGAACTACGGCCAGCGCGCCGCCGACGCCATTGAGGAAGTGATCCTGCGCGAAGGCCCCGAAACCGTGGGCGGCCTGGTGCTGGAGCCGATCACCGCCGGCGGCGGCGTCATCGTCCCCCCGGCCGGCTACTGGGAGCGGGTGCAGGAGATCTGCGCGAAATACGACATCCTCCTGCATATCGACGAGGTCGTCTGCGGCATGGGCCGGACCGGGACCTGGTTCGGCTACCAGCAGTTCGGCGTGAAGCCCGATATCGTGACCATGGCGAAGGGGCTCGCGTCGGGCTACGCGGCGATCTCGTGCACCGTGACCACCGAGCGCGTGTTCGACATGTTCAAGGACGACGCCTCCGACCCGCTGAGCCATTTCCGCGACATCTCCACCTTCGGCGGCTGCACATCGGGCCCCGCCGCGGCGCTGGAGAACCTGGCGATCATCGAGGAGGAGGGTCTCCTTGAGAACACCGTCGCCCGCGGCGCGCAGCTGATGGCGCGGCTGGAGCAGATGAAGGCCAAGCACGCCATCGTCGGCGACGTGCGCGGCATGGGCCTGTTCCAGGGCGTCGAGATGGTGGCGGACCGGGAGACGAAAGCGCCGCTGGACGAGAAGATCGTCGCCCGCATCGTGGCCGAGACCGGCGCGCGCGGCGTGATGATCGGCATGACCAACCGCTCGCTGCCCGGGCTGAACAACACGCTCTGCCTCTCGCCGGCGCTGATCGTCTCCGCCGCCGAGATCGACACGATCGCCGATGCGGTGGACGCCGCCATCGGGGCCGTCGCCGCCACGCTCTGACCTGACCTGCAAGACCCGGCCTTCCCTTGGGAGGCCGGGGACCTCACCGCGGCCGCCCCCGGCGACCGCGCTCGATTCCCGCGCCCTGCGCCGACCCGGACCGACCGCCATGAACAAGCCCTTCTCGCCGCTCGACGCCGCCGACACCGACCCGGAGGCCCGCGCGCAGGCCTGGCTCGCCGCGCTGGAGCGGCGCAACCTGATCGGGGGCGCGCTGGTCGAAGCGCCAGGCGAGGGCATGGCGGTGAACGAACCCGCCCATATGCGGGTGCTCGGCATGGCCGCCGCCTCGGGCCCGGAGGAGGTCGACGCCGCGGTGCAGGCCGCCGCCGCAGCCCAAGCCGCCTGGGCCGCGATGCCCGCCCGCGCCCGCGGCAAGCTGGTGGCCGAAGCCGGGCGGCGCCTGCTGGCCCAGTCCGAGCCGCTGGCCCGCCTGCTCGCCCGCGAAACCGGCAAGGCGCTGCGCACCGAGTGCCGGGGCGAGCTGGCGGTGGCCGCCGACCTGCTGGAATTCCACGGCGGCCTCGGGTCGGAGCTGAAGGGCGAGACCATCCCCTTCGACCCCAGGACCCTGTCGGTGACGATGCGCGAGCCGCTGGGCGTGGTCGCCGCGATCCTGCCCTGGAACGTGCCGCTGGTGCTGATGATGCTGAAGATCGCGCCCGCGCTCGTCGCCGGCAACACCGTGGTGGTGAAGGCGGCCGAGGAGGCGCCCTTCGCCACGCTCGCCGCCGCCGCGATCCTCGACGCGGTGCTGCCGTCCGGCGTGGTCAACGTGGTGGTCGGCGACGGGCTCGAATGCGGCGCCCCGCTGACCAATCACCGGCTGGTCGCCAAGATCACCTTCACCGGCTCGGAGGAAGTCGGCGAGACGGTCTACGGGGCGGGCGCCGACCGGATCATCCCGGTGTCGCTGGAGCTCGGCGGCAAGTCCCCGATGATCATCTGCGCCGACGCGGATCTGGAGAAGACGGTGGCCGGCGCCGTCTCCGGGATGCGCTTCACCCGACAGGGGCAAAGCTGCACCGCCGCCTCGCGCATCTACGTGCACCGGGACCTCTACGACCGCTTCCTCGAGGGCCTGACCGCGAAGCTGGAGGCGTTGGTGATCGGCGATCCGCTGGATGAGGCGACGGACGTCGGGACCATCATCTCGGAGGCCCAGAAGGCGACGGTGGAGCGCTACGTCGCCATCGCCGAGGCGACGGAGGGCGCCGAGGTCCGCCGCATCGGCAAGACCCCCGAGGCCGGCGTCGCCCCCGACCTCTTCATGCGGCCGACCCTGCTGCTCGGCCTGCCCGAAGACAGCCCCTGCGTGCGCGAGGAGATCTTCGGCCCGGTGGCTGTGATCCAGCCCTGGGACGACTACGAGGCGGTGATCGCCGCCGCCAACGCCACCCGCTACGGGCTGGCGGCGACGATCTGGACCCGGGATCTGGGGGTTGCGCTCGACGCCTCGCGCCGGGTCAATGCGGGCTATGTGCAGGTGAACCAGAACCTCACCATCCAGCCGAACCTCAGCTATGGCGGCTTCGGCCGCTCCGGCCTCGGCAAGGAGGCGTCGCTGGAGGCGATGCTGGCGCATTTCACCCGGTCGAAGACCATCGTGCTCGCCGCCATGTGAGGGGACCGGCCCGGGCGGGAGGGCGTCCGCCCCCCGCCCGAGCCGGATGTCATCACGCAGTGCAGCACCACGTCGCGCCAGGCGGAACATGGTTTCATCGCTCGATTAAGGGGCTTATGCTCGCCCTCCGACGACGGCCGCCAAGGCCGCGTGCCATTGGAGAGGAATCGTCATGGCCGAAGCTTTCATCGTGGATCACTGCCGCACGCCCCGCGGCATCGGCAAGGTCGGCAAGGGCGCGCTGGCGGACATGCATCCGCAGCATCTGGGCGCCGCCGTGCTGTCGGCGCTCCGCGACCGCAACAACATCGACACCGCCCAGGTCGACGACATCATCTGGGGCTGCTCCAACCAGTCCGGCAAGCAGGGCGGCGACCTCGGCCGCATGTCCGCGCTCGACGCCGGCTATGACGTGCGCGCTTCGGGCGTCACGCTCGACCGGTTCTGCGGCTCGGGCCTCACCGTCGCGGCGCTGGGCGCGGCGACCGTCATGGCCGGCCTGCAGGACATCGTGATCTCGGGCGGCTGCGAGATGATGTCCTACGGATCCTCCCCCGAGGGCCGGCGCAAGGTCAGCTTCGACGGCGGCAACATGCGCCTGCGCGAGCGTCACCCCCAGGTCGGCCAGGGCATCTGCGCCGACGCCATCGCCACGCTGGAAGGGATTTCCCGCCGCGCGACGGAGGAGCTGGCCGTCGAATCGCAGGTCCGCGCCGCCCGCGCCATCGCCGAGGGCCGCTTCGACCGATCGCTCATCGAGGTCCGCAAGGCCGACGGCACCGTGGCGCTGAGCCATGAGGAGTTCCCCCGCCCGCAGACCACGCTCGAGGGTCTGGCCCAGCTCAAGCCCGCCTTCGAGGGCATGCTCGACATGCCGGTGGACGACACCGGCGTCACCCATCGCCAGCTGATCGAGAAGGCCTATCCGGACCTGAAGATCGAGCACATCCACCATGCCGGCAACTCGTCCGGCGTGGTCGACGGCGCCGCGGCGATGCTGGTGGCCTCGAAGGAGGCCTGCGAGGCCAACGGCTGGAAGCCGCGCGCCCGCATCGTCACCGCGGTGAACATCGGCGACAGCCCCGAGCTGATGCTGAACGCGCCGGTGCCGGCCGCCCGCAAGGCGCTGGCCCGCGCCGGCCTGACCGTGGACGACATCGACCTGTGGGAGATCAACGAAGCCTTCGCGGTGGTCGCCGAGAAGTTCATCCGCGATCTGAAGCTGGATCGTGACAAGGTGAACGTGAACGGCGGCGCGATGGCGCTGGGTCATCCGATCGGGGCCACCGGCTCCATCCTCATCGGCACCCTGATCGACGAGCTGGAGCGGCGCGACCTGAAGCGCGGCCTGGTCACCATGTGCGCCGCCGGCGGCATGGCCCCCGCGCTGATCATCGAGCGGGTCTGATCCTTCGGGGCGCGACAGCGCTCCCTCCAGAACGCTCCCCGAAAACGCGACGCGCGGCGCCCCCTGGGCGCCGCGCTTTTTCGTGGGGCGGGCGGGCGCGATGGACCGGCGCTCCCGCGTGCGGACCGGCCGGGCGCCGATGCGCTTCGCCGCGCCGTGACAGGGGCGACTGAGAACAACGCCCTCGGCCTACCCACTTGCGCCTCGGCGCGGGAGATGATCGCGACCACATCCCGAGCCGAGGATCCGACCTGGGCCTGCCCCCTCAAGGCGAAGGCGTCGAGCGGGGACGACCGGCAAGGTGCAGATCGCGCAGGGCGTGCTGGCCGCGGCGGCGTAGGCCTGCACCATGCGCGGCGTGGACAACCTCCTCAGCCTTCCGAGATCAAGCTCGTCTCCGGCCAGGCCGCCGGCTGGGACGCCGCCAAGGCGCGCACCATCACCGCGATCGTGTGGCAGCGGCGCCCCGACCTCTGCGCCGCCATCGGTTTCCGTGACGCAATGCACACCGGCACGGCGGCGGCGGCGAAGGAGGCGGGGAAGGCGGGCGAGACCGAGGCCAAGCTCCGCTCGCCCCTGAAGATGATCTCGGCGATACCATCGACGACGCCCATTTCCGGCCCCTCGGCCGCCTGCAGCGACGCGGCCAGCCTAGACGGCCGGCGGCGGCGGCCTCCGGGGCCGTCGCCCCCCCTGACATGAGCGTGACGCGAGCTTCCCCGAAGCGGCGCTCCGGCTGCACGACCGCCGGATCCCCGATCCCCTGCTGGGCGCGATCCTCAGGAAGCGGTGGACCGCCAACGCCATCCCCTTCCGGCTGCGGGTGGGGCTGGCGCTGTTCATGAATGCGCAGATCCCCAGTTGCTGGTCGGCGGGCGATATCTCGGACACCGGGCTGCGGCTGGGCGAGTTCGCGCTGGTCACCCGCGCCATGATGACCGCGATGGCGGCGGGGGGATCGACCTGTCGGTCAGTTCGACCTGCGCGCCGCAGAACCTGGCGGCACGGGCGCTTGCCGTCGGCGGCGGGATGGCCCCTGTGGACCGCGATCCCCACCGCGCTGGCGCTGGGCGCGCTGGGCGGGCGGGTCAAAGGCGTCCTCATCGGGTTTCTCAGGCGGCAGGCGTTTCCGACCAACCTGATGGCGCTGATCGGCGTGCGGGCGGCGATGGACCTTCCGCCGCCAAGATACGCGATGGCGACCGCGGGCAGGTTTCTCGACGACGCCATCCGGTTCTTCATCGGAATCGGAGATGTCTTCGGCCTGCCGGTCCGCTTCCTGTTCATGGCGGTGATCGCGATCCTGATCCACATCACCGTCGCCCGGCTGCGCATCGGCTGGCGGGGGCTGGCGGGGGCTGGCGCCGCTCCGCCCGCAGCATGGGGATCAAGGTCCGCCAGGTGGCGCGCCTGACCTATGCGGCCTCGGGGTTTCCATCGGCGCTCGCCGGCGTGCTGATCGCCGCGCGCCTGCCGAGGGCGGGCGCCGGTGGACGGTCGCCCGGTTCGCTTCGCCCGCCCCGCCGACGCGCCCGAGCCGGCATCGCGAGGGTGCATCAGGAGGCGTCGCCGGCGCCCTTCCCTGACCGTCCCTCAGGCCATCTGTCTGGGCGACGAGAAATGCTTCAGCCGTTTGCGGTACCTCTATGTTTCCGCGCCGCAGCGCCTCCGGCAGCTCAGCTTCGGGGCGGTCCCGGCGCAACGGGTCTCCACGCGGCGCCCGCTCGCCCCATTCCGACCGCCCGTCGCTGGCGCGGTTCAAGGGCGTCGACGGCCTGTTCTTCGCGGGACGCGGCGACCTGCGGTTCGCCGATCGGGGCCTGACCGGCCTGCACCACCCCGCCGGGCGCCTCAGCCGGCTTGCTCCCGACGGGCGGCTCGACGCGGTCCGGTCCAACTTCCTCGCCCCAACGGGCTGGCGATGAGCCCGGACGAGACGATGATGCGCGTCGCCGTGCCCCGCGACCACGCGGTCTGGCGGGCGCCGCTGCTGCGGGACGGCCGCACCTCGAAGGCGGGTCGGTTCATCGCGATGGCGGGGGGCCGCGGACCGGAGGGGATGGGGCCGGACGCGGCCGGAACGCTCGCGGTCCGCGATTTCAGGCTCGGCGTGGTCTGGCCGTTCAGCGCGCTGGACAAGCCGATCCTGCGCATCCGCTCGCGCACCGGCCTGACGCCCGCCCATTGCGCCTATGGCGGGCGGCAGAACCGGGGCCTCTTCATCGCCGAATCCGACGGCGGCACGATCCTGCGGATCAGGCGCGACGCGCCCGGAAAACGGATGTTCCCAGGGGTCCGAGCGGGCCGGGGCGCATCCCCTGCCGCTCGGCCTTCCGCTTCAGCCCGCTTCCGGGGCGGCGTCGGGCCGGCCGATGGAGACGTAGCGGAACCCCGCCGCCACCGCCTCGGCCGGGGCGTAGACATTGCGCAGGTCGGCGAAGGCGTCGCCCCTCATCACGGAGCGCAGGCGCTTGAGGTCGATGGCGCGGAACTGGTTCCACTCGGTCAGCAGCACCACCACGTCGGCCCCTTCGGCGGCCGCATAGGCGTCGTCGACCCAGGTCACGCCGGGCAGCAGCGCTTCGCCCTCCCGCCGGCCCTGCGGATCGGTGACCGAGACCTTGGCCCCGCCGCCCACCAGCGACGGCACGATGACCAGCGACGGGCTGTCGCGCATGTCGTCGGTCTCGGGCTTGAAGGTCACGCCCAGCACGGCGATCCTCTTGCCGTTCACCGAGCCGCCGCAGAGGTCCATGACCTTGTCGACCATGCGCCGCTTGCGGGCGTCGTTGACCGCCATCACCGTCTCGACGATGCGCATCGGCAGGGCGTGGTCCTGCCCGATGCGGGCGAGCGCCGCGGTGTCCTTGGGGAAGCACGAGCCGCCGTAGCCCGGCCCGGCATGAAGGAACTTGGAGCCGATGCGCCCGTCCATGCCGATGCCCTTGGCCACCGCCTTCACGTCGCCGCCGACCTTTTCGCAGAGATCCGCGATCTCGTTGATGAAAGTGATCTTGGTGGCGAGGAAGGCGTTGGCGGCGTATTTGATCACCTCGGCCGACTCGAGCGTGGTGAACATCACCGGGGCTTCGCGCAGGGAAAGCGGGCGGTAGATCTCGGTCATCACCGCCTCGGCCGCTTCGGATTCGACGCCGCACACCACGCGGTCGGGGCGCATGAAATCCTCGATCGCCGCGCCCTCGCGCAGGAATTCGGGGTTGGAGGCGACCTCGAAGCGGATGTCGCGCCCGGTCTCCGCCAGGCGGGCGGAGATCACGCGGGCGACTTCGCGGTTGGTGCCGACCGGGACGGTGGATTTGGTGACCACCACCGCGCCGTCGTCGATCACGTCGGCGAGCTCGCGCGCGGCGGCGTAGACATAGGTCAGGTCGGCATGGCCATCGCCGCGACGGGTGGGCGTGCCGACCGCGATGAACACGGCCCGCGCGCCGGCCACCGCCTCGGCCAGATCGGTGGTGAAGCTCAGCCGGCCGGCGGCGACGTTGCGCGCCAGCATCTCGTCGAGGCCCGGCTCATAGATCGGCACGCCGCCGGCGCGCAGGGTCTCGACCTTGGCGGCGAGCTTGTCGACGCAGACCACGTCATGGCCGAAATCCGAGAAACACACCCCGGACACCAGACCCACATAGCCCGTCCCGATCATCGCGATCCGCATGCGTCTCTCCTCAGAAATTCGGCCCGGCGGGGGCGGCGCCTCATGTCGCGCAGCCGTGGTAGGTCAGCCCCTGCGTCCGGACAATAGGCTCTCGGGCCGCGGGCGGACGGCGATGAACGAAAAATCATGGATCGGGGCCGCATCGGCCGCGGCCGGGCGTGATGCGGGACCGGAAGCGATGGTGACCCCGACAGGACTTGAACCTGTAACCTGCCCCTTAGGAGGGGGCTGCTCTATCCAGTTGAGCCACGGGGCCATCCCTGGCGTGATAGCCGCGCCGGCCCCGCCGGGTCAACGCGTCGCTGGCGCCGCGACCGTCGAAATCGGGCCGCGGGGCGGTTGCGCGCCCGCCGATGTCGCCGCATCCCCTGTTCGCAGCGCTTCGCGCCCGCTATCGTTCGCGCACGAAGGATCGCCCGCCCCGCTCCGGCCTCGCAACGGCCCGACCGGGGCGTCGCCTCCGGGAATCACGACGCGCGGGGCCACGCCCGGCCGACGCGCGCGACCAATGCGAAGGGGGGCCCGCGCATGGGGCGCAGGCTGCAAGTGGCGCTGGCCGGGGCCGGCATCGGCGGGCTCGCCATGGCCGTGGCGCTTGGCCGCGCCGGGCATGGCGCCGCCGTGATCGAACGCGCGCCCGCGCTGACCGAGGTCGGCGCCGGGCTTCAGCTGTCGCCCAACGCCATGCGCGCGCTCGACGCGCTGGGGGTGGGCGAGGCGGTGCAGGCCGTGGCCTCGCGGCCCGAGGCGGTGGTGCTGCGGCTGCATGGCTCGGGCCGGCAGGTGTATCGTCTGGCGCTGGGCCGCACGGCGGAAACGCGCTGGCGCGCGCCCTATCTGCACATCCACCGCGCCGATCTGCTGTCGATCCTGGAGCGCGCGGCGCGGGATGCCGGGGCGGAGATCCGCACCGGCGTGACGGCGGAACGCGCCGGAGACATCCGCGGCGGCGCGGCGCTGCATACCGATGCGGGGCGGATCGAGGCGGATCTGGTGATCGGCGCCGACGGCGTGCGATCCGTGGTGCGCGAGGCGCTGACCTCGCGCGGGCGGCCGCGCTATTCCGGCTTCGTCGCCTGGCGCGGCACGGTCCCGGCGGATCGCCTGCCGGCGGGGCTTCTGGCGCCCCGCTGCACGGTGTGGATGGGTCCGCGCCGGCATCTGGTGACCTATCCCCTGCGCGAAGGCCGGCTGCTGAACTTCGTGGCGGTGGAGACGCGCGAGGAATGGACGGCCGAGGGCTGGTCCGCCCCCGGCGATCCCGACGCGCTGCGCGCCAGCTTCCACGGCTGGCATGAGGAGGTCGGCGCGCTCTTCGCCGCGGTCGACGAGACCTATCAATGGGGCCTCTTCCGCCACGCGCCGCTCGCGCGCTGGCATGAGGGGCGGGTGGCGGTGACCGGCGATGCCGCGCATCCGACGCTGCCGTTCCTCGCCCAGGGCGCGGGTCTCGCGCTGGAGGATGCGGCGATGCTCGGCCGGGCGCTGACCAGCCATGAGCTGACGTCCGGCCTTGCGGCCTGGGAGGCGGCGCGCAAACCGCGGGCGACCTGGCTGCAGGCGGCCGCGGCGCGGACCGGCAGGCGCTTCCACTCCCGCTCCATCCCCGAGCAGATGGCGAAGGCGGCGGCGCTGGCACTGCTGGCGCGGGTCGCGCCGGACAAGGCCCAGGGGCTCAACGACCGGATTTACGCCTACGACCCCGTCCGCGCCCCGATCTGAGGGATCACCCCCGCACCACCCGCAGCGTCAGGTTGATCCGCCCGCCCGCCGGCAGCAGGGTCGAGCCGCCGAAGCCGATCCGGTCCACCCCGTGAAAGGCGAGCCGCGACGCCCCGCCGAGCCGCGCCACATCCCCGCTTTCGAGCTTCACCGAGCGGGTCGGGTCGCTCCGCGCCGTCCCCCCCACCCGGAACGTCGCGGGATCGCCCAGCGAAATCGAGACCACCGGCGCCGCGAACTCGCCTTCGTCCTTGTCCTGATGCAGACCCATCCGCGCGCCCTCGCCATACCAGTTGACCAGGCAGCAGTCGGGGTCGTCGGGCCAGTCGGCCACCGCGCGCCAAATCTCCAGCACGGCGGGCGGGATCGGCGGCCAGGCCCCGCCCTCGGGGTGGCGGTCGGCGTAGCGGTAGCGGCCGCGCTCGATCACCCAGCCGAGCCGCCCGGCGGCGGTCATGCGCACCGACATCGGCTTGCCCCAGGCGGTGGCGAATCGCTGGAAGGGGGCGGCGGCGGCGACGGCGCGGATGTCGGCCACCATCGCCTCCTGCGCCGGGCGGTCGAGCCAGCCCTTCCAGATCTCCGCCCCGTTCAGCATCAGCGGCGCCGGCCGCCCCGCGGTTGCATCCGTCATCCGGGCCCCCATCTTGCGCCCCATGCCAGCCCCCGCAGGAGCCCGCCTTTGACCATCCTGTTCCGTCTGTTCCGCATCGCGTGGCGATTCTCCACCCTGATCGTGTTCCTCGCCATGCTGGGTCTGAACGTGGCGACGCTGACCGTGTCCGGCGTGGCGGCGGTGGCCAACGGCGCGCTGGCCGCGGTCGGGGTCGGCACCGTGGTCGGGCGCACCGCCGCCAGCGCGGCGGCGGCCGTCGCCCCGCGCAAGGCCGCGATCCGGGCGGCGACGCGCCGGGTTTCGACCCGCGTGGCGCGGGGGGCGGCGCGCAATGCCGGCGCGGTGCTGGCCGAGAGCGTGCCCTGGCTCGGCGCGGCCGCCGTGGTCGGCTTCACCGCGCTCGACCTGCGCGACGCCTGCGCCACGATGGACGATTTGCAGGAGATGGACGCGGCGCTGGGGCCGGAAGATCCGGCCAGCAGCCCCGCCGGAAACCCTGCCGAAACCCCCTCCATGCTCGATGCGGCGGCGGCGGAGGTCTGCGCCCTGCGCGTGCCCACGCTCGCCGAAATCCGGTCCGGGCTGGGGGGCGGGATCGCGGCCCCGCCCGCCCCCGCCGTCCCGCCGGGGCCCTGACGGTCGACCGGCAGCCCGCCCTCCGTCTGCCCCTGCGGCGCTTTGCGCTCGGGGGCGAACCTCACGCCCCGGATCGCTTGCAGCCTCCCCCCTCGGCGCCTATATCCCGGCCAAGCGTCACGCTCCGCCCCGCGGATCCGACGCGATGGGATGGAGGGCGGGGGCCGCGAGCGGACCCGGCCTCGCAGATCGCCGAACGAAAGGACGAACACGCATGTCTAAAGTCATTGGAATCGACCTCGGGACCACCAACAGCTGCGTCGCCATCATGGATGGCGCGAGCGCCCGGGTGATCGAGAACTCCGAGGGCGCGCGCACCACGCCCTCCATGGTCGCGTTCACCGAAGATGAGCGGCTCGTGGGCCAGCCGGCCAAGCGCCAGGCGGTCACCAATCCGGAAAACACCCTCTTCGCCGTCAAGCGCCTGATCGGGCGCCGGTATTCCGACAAGGCGGTGGAGAAGGACAAGGGGATGGTCCCCTACCATATCGTCGAGGGCAAGAACGGCGACGCCTGGGTGGAAGCCCGCGGCGAGAAGTACTCTCCCAGCCAGGTCTCCGCCTACATCCTTCAGAAGATGAAGGAGACGGCCGAGTCCTATCTGGGCGAGACCGTGACCCAGGCCGTGATCACCGTTCCGGCCTATTTCAACGACTCTCAGCGTCAGGCCACCAAGGACGCCGGCAAGATCGCCGGCCTGGAAGTGCTGCGCATCATCAACGAGCCGACCGCGGCGGCGCTGGCCTACGGGCTCGACAAGACCGAGGGCAAGACCATCGCGGTCTATGACCTCGGCGGCGGCACCTTCGACATCTCGATCCTCGAGATCGACGACGGCCTGTTCGAAGTGAAGTCGACCAACGGCGACACCTTCCTCGGCGGCGAAGACTTCGACATGCGCATCGTCGAATACCTCGCCGAAGAGTTCAAGAAGCAGTCCGGCGTCGACCTGACCAAGGATCGGCTCGCCCTGCAGCGGCTGAAGGAAGCCGCCGAAAAGGCGAAGATCGAGCTGTCGTCCTCCTCCCAGACCGAGATCAACCAGCCGTTCATCTCGATGGACCCCGACACCCGCCAGCCGCTGCACCTGGTGCTGAAGCTGTCGCGCGCCAAGCTGGAGTCGATCGTGGGCGACCTCATCGCCCGCACGCTCAAGCCCTGCGCCGACGCGCTGAAGGATGCCGGCGTCTCCAAGGCCCAGATCGACGAAGTGGTCCTGGTCGGCGGCATGACCCGCATGCCCAAGGTCATGGAAGAGGTCGCCAAGTTCTTCGGGAAGGAGCCCCACAAGGGCGTCAACCCCGATGAGGTCGTGGCCATGGGCGCCGCCATCCAGGCCGGCGTTCTGCAGGGCGACGTGAAGGACGTGGTGCTGCTCGACGTGACGCCGCTGTCGCTCGGCATCGAGACGCTGGGCGGCGTGTTCACCCGCCTGATCGACCGCAACACCACGATCCCGACCAAGAAGTCCCAGGTGTTCTCCACCGCCGACGACAACCAGACCGCGGTGACCATCAACGTCTTCCAGGGCGAGCGCGAGATGGCGCGGGACAACAAGTCCCTCGGCCAGTTCAACCTCGAGGGCATCGCCCCCGCGCCCCGCGGCCTGCCGCAGATCGAGGTCAGCTTCGATATCGACGCCAACGGCATCGTGTCGGTCGGCGCCAAGGACAAGGCGACGAACAAGGAGCAGAAGATCACCATCCAGGCCTCCGGCGGCCTTTCGGACGACGATATCGAGAAGATGGTGAAGGACGCCGAGGCCAACGCCGAAACCGACAAGAAGCGTCGCGAGGTGGTCGAAGCCCGCAATCACGCCGAAAGCCTGATCCACGGCGCCGAGAAATCGCTCGCCGAACATGGCGACAAGGCCGGCGAGACGGTGAAGGCCGAGATCGTGGCCGCGGTGGCCGCGCTCAAGGCCTCGATCGAGGCCGAGGCGCCGGAGGCCGAGGACATCAAGGCCAAGACCCAGGCCCTGACCGAAGCCTCGATGAAGCTGGGCGAGGCCATCTACAAGGCCCAGGCCGAAGCCGCAGGCCCGACCGACGCCGAAGCGCCCGAGGGCGGTCCGGCCAAGGCCGAAGACGATGTGCTCGACGCCGAGTTCACCGAAGAGAAGGACGACGGCCGCAAGGCCGGCTGACGCTGACGGCCGGTCCGGACCGGACCGGTCGCGACTGCGCGGCCCCGCCCCTGACCGGGGGCGGGGCCGTGGCGCGACCGGGCCCAGGGCCATATGCCGGCGATCCGCCCCGCAGCCGCGCGGCGGTTGACCACGGCCGGATCCCGGGGAACGGTGCGCAGGGCGCTCCCCCGACCCCAGGGCGATCCGCCGGGCGCGCAACCGTCGCATGAGGGACCGTGAGCAACGGTTCCGGGCGCATCGGGGCCAGGTGAAACGGGAGTGATGCGAAGCATGGCGAAACGCGATTTCTACGAGGTGCTCGGCATCGCCAAGGGCGCCTCCGAGGAAGAGATCAAGAAGGCCTACCGCACCCAGGCCAAGGCCACCCATCCCGACCGCAATCGGGATGATCCGGAAGCCGAGGGCAAGTTCAAGCTGGTCAACGAGGCCTATGACTGCCTCAAGGATCCGCAGAAGAAGGCGGCCTACGACCAGTTCGGCCACGCGGCCTTCGAGAACGGCGGCGGCGGCGCCCCCGGCGGCTTCCGCCCGGGCCCCGGCGGCCCCGGCGGCGATCCGAATTTCGGCTCGGCCTTCTCGGATGTGTTCGAGGATCTGTTCGGCGAATTCATGGGCGGCCAGCGCGGCGGTCAGCGTCGGCGCTCGGGCGCCGCGCGCGGCTCGGACCTGCGCTACAACCTGTCGGTGACGCTGGAGGAGGCGTTCAAGGGCAAGCAGGAGACGATCACCGTCCCCGGCTCGGTCCAGTGCGACGCCTGCAACGGCACGGGCGCGGAGGGCGGCGCCCAGCCGGCCGCCTGCCCCACCTGCTCCGGCCTCGGCAAGGTGCGGGCCCAGCAGGGCTGACCGGGACCCGCATCCGCCTCGCCAGCGAGGGCGAGGCCGGGGTGATGGGCGGGCCGAACGGCGACCTCTACATCTTCATCGAGGTCGAGACGCACTCGATCTTCGAACGCGACGGCGTCGACCTGCATTGCCGGATCCCGGTGCCGATGACCGCCGCCGCTTTGGGCGGGGAAATCGAGGCCCCGCTGATCGACGGCGGACGGTCCCGCGTCAAAGTCCCTGCCGGCGTCCAGGCCGGCAAGCAGCTGCGCCTGCGCGAGAAGGGCATGCCCAACCTGCGTGGCGGGCGGCGCGGCGACCTCTACCTCGAACTGGCGGTGGAGACCCCGGTCAACCTGACCTCGCGCCAGAAGGACCTGCTCAAGGAATTCGAAGAGGCCGGCAAGGACAACTCGCCCGGCGCCTCGGATTTCTTCAGCCGCGTCAAATCGTTCTGGGACGGCATGACCGGCTGACCGCCTCCGGCTGGGGTGTTCGGGCGCCTGGGTCCGACCGTCCGACCGACCTGGAAACCGCCGCCGCGCTTCGCCCGAAGCGCGGCGGCTTCGTCTCCGGGCCTCGAAAACGCCCCGCCGCCGCCGCAGGCCGGGTAAGATCCCGCGCTATCCGACACGTTCCGAGTTTTTCCGCAGGAGATCATCCATGCCCCGCCCGCTTCCCACGCTTTTCGCCGCCCTGACGCTGGCCGCGGTCGCCCAGACCGCCGTCGCCCAGAACAACGCGTCGCAGGCCTCCACCTGCCCCGGCCGCCTCGCGATCACCGGCATGGGCGAAACCGCCGCCGCCCCTGACCTGCTGCGCGTCAGCCTGCGCACCGAGACCGAGGCCGCCTCGCCGGCCGATGCGCTGAACGGAGCCGCCTCGCAGGCCCAGGCCATGCTCAAGGCGCTGAAGGACAAGGGCATCGCCGACGCCGACCTGCAGACCACCGAGGTCTCTCTCTACCCGGTCCGCGACGAGCCCAAGCAGGGCAAGGCCCCCGCCATCGTCGCCTGGCGGGCGGCGAACGGGCTCCGGGTGTCGCTGGTCGACATCGCGCGCTTCGGCGACGTGGTGAACGCCGCCGCCGACGCCGGGGCCACGGAGGTTTCGGGCATCAGCATGGAGATCTCCGAGACCGACGCCCTGATGGCCGAGGCCCGCGCCGCCGCGGTCAGGGACGCGATGGAGAAGGCCAAGGCGATGGCCGAAGCCGCGGGCCTGAAGCTCGGCGACGTGCTGGAGATGTCGGATGGCGGCCAGATCTCCTCGCCCCAGCCGATGTTCGCCCGATCGATGGCGGCCGAGGCGATGCCGATCGCCGAGGGGCAGCAGACCCTGTCGGCCACGGTCAACATGACCTTCGAGCTCTGCCGCTGAGGCGTTGCGTCAACCCGGTCCGGGCAGCCGGGCCGGGGCCAGCATCCGCTCGGCCATCGCGGCGGCGCCGGGGGCGAGGCCCTCGCCCTCGAACCCGCCGCGCAACTGGGTGGCCCAGCCGAGCGCGCCGAGCAGATCCGCGACGCGGGCCGGGTCGGGCGCCACGGGCGCCGTCCAGAAACCCGACAGCGGCTGCGGGTCGGTCATCCCATCGCGCGCGAACACCGCTTTTCCCAGCGCCTTGACCGGCACGCCGCGCCGCAGCGCCGAAAGCCCGACGGTCGAGTTCACCGTCACCACCCCCGCCGCGCGCGCCAGCATGGCGTTCAGGTCGCCGCCGTCGATCACCTCGACCCGATCCGCCGCGCCGTGGCGGGCGGCCTCGTCGCGCAGCAGGCTCCGCCACGGCGTCATGCCGTTGTCGCCGGGATGCTCCTTGACCAGCAGGCGGGCGGCCGCGGGCGCATGGCGGGCGAAGTCGCGGATCACGCCCGCCATCGTCACCCGCAAGTCCGGGTCGGGCCCGTGCACCCGGATCTGAAAATCGGTGCGCAGTTGCAGGGGGAGGAGGAACAGCGGCGCCTCGCCCCGCCCCCACGCCTCCCAGACCCGCGCCGCATGATCCCGGTCGCGGCGCGCCCGAAACGATTTCCACAGGAAACCGGCCCATTCCGCGGTCGGATGCCAGATCGCGTGCCGCTCATAATGCGGATGCGTGGCCCAGGAGAACAGGAGGTTCGCGAGGTTCCACCCCACGTCCAGCGCCGCGTATTCCGCGAAACTCGGGGGGAAGAGGCGCCGCTCCTCCGGCGGCTCGGCCCGGGCGAGCGCCGCCACCGCCTCGGGCGCCTCGGGCAGCGGCAAGGTGGGGCCGGCGCCGTTGGGTTCGACCGTCAGCCAGTCCGGGCGGACGAGGCCCAGTTCGACATGGTGCACGCGGATGCCCAGGCGCAAAGCCAGCGCCACCGCTTGCCCGTGCCGGGGGCGGTTGTTACCGAGCAAGGCGAGGTCGGTGATCCCCTCCCGCGCGATGACGTCGCCCAGGAAATCCGGCCAGCCGGCCGCGTCGCCCCGATAGGACCGTCCTCGCGGCCGGCGCCAGTAAAGCGCGTCGCCGGGGCACAGATGGATGCGATGCGCCTCCGCCCCCCGCGCCTCGAGCGCGCCCGCAAGCCGTGAGAAGAACAGCGAGGACGGCCCGTGCAGCATCAGAAACCGCCGGGAGGGCCGGGCGCGGGGCGGCATGGGCTGGGTCAAGCGGCGGGGCCTCCCGGGCCAGTCGAACGGGGCGTTCGCCCGCTTCTACACCCTCCCCCCATGGGGCGCGAGCCGGGGCGGCCGCGCGCGCCATGGGGGGAGCGGGGGACGCGGCGTCCGGGTTGACACCACCCCGCCCCGGGCCTAGCCCCGCGCCCGACGAGACGGACCGCGAGGGGACAGGCGTGCGCGACGAGGCCGAGACGCAGACCACCGCCCCCGGCCCGCGCCGGGCGCTGTTCCTGCAGGGCCCGCCGACGGCGTTCTGGTCCGAGCTCGCCGCCGAATTCGAGGCGCAGGGCCATGCCGCGCTGCGCGTCAACCTCTCCACCGCCGACCGCCTGCTGTGGCGCCGCCCGGGGGCCGCGAACTATCGCGGGACCCTCTCGGGCTGGCGGGCCTGGATCGCCGAGCACCTCGCGCGCGAGCAGGTCACCGACGTGCTCTATTTCGCCGACCGCCTGCCCTATCACGTCATCGCGGCGGAGGAGGCTGACCGGCTCGGCATCCCCTGCCACGCCGTCGAATTCGGCTATCTGCGCCCCGACTGGCTGACGCTGGAGCGGCGGGGCATGGGCGCGTTCTCGCATTTCCCCAACGATCCCGAGCAGATCCGCGCCATCGCCGCAGCGGCGCGCGCGGCGGGCGTCGCCCCCGACCTTGCGCCGCGCCACGGCCACCGCTTCGTGCGCGAGGCGCGCGACGAACTGATCTTCAACCTGGTCAACGCGCTCTTCTGCTGGCCCTACCCGTTCTATCAGATGGACAAGCGCTACCACGCGCTGACCGATTACGTGGGCTGGATCCCCAAGCTGCTGAAAATCCGCGCGCGGGACCGCCACGCGGCGGAGGTCGAGGCGCGATGCCTCTCGGGCGAGGCCCCCTATCACCTCGCGGCCCTGCAGGTGGAGGCCGACTATCAGCTGCGCGACAACGCCCCCTATGACAGCCTGCGCGAGGCGATCGACCAGCTCGTCGCCTCCTTCGCCCGCCATGCCGGGCCGGATCAGCGGCTGGTGTTCAAGCTGCACCCGCTCGACAACGGGTTGGAGAACTGGCCCCGCGCCGTGGCCCGCGCCGCGGCGGCGAACGGCGTGGCGGACCGGGTCATGCATCTCGACGGCGGGGCGCTGGATGGGCTGATCGCGGCGGCCGCGGGCGTGGTCTCGGTGAATTCGACGGTGGGGCTGCACGCGATCCGGGCGCAGCGCCCGACGCTGGCGCTGGGGGCCGCGGTCTACGACATCCCCGGGCTGACCCATCAGGGGCCGCTCTCGGCGTTCTGGACGGCGCCCGAGCCGGTGGACCGGAGCCTGTCGGATGATTTCGCGCTGGCGTTGGCGGCGGCGGCGCAGGTGAAGGGCTCGTTCTACGAAGCCTCGGGCCGCGCGCGGGCCAGGGCGGAGATCGTGGCCCGGATCGCCGCGGGCGAGGTCAACGGCTTCGGCGCCTACGTGCCCACGCCGCCGCGCCTGCCGGTGCGCCCGCGCGACGCGGACCGGGAGGAGGCCTGCGGGCCGGACGGGCGGCCGGGCTGACCGCCCCGCCCCGCCCCGCGTCAGTTCATGTCGTTGATCAGCCGCAGCGACGCCGCCGCCGGCGACAGCACCGAGGCCACGAGCCGCAGAACCTTGGTCGCGTTGGCGAAGCTGGCGTTGGCCACGTAGATGATGTCCCCGTCCTGCACCAGAAAGCGCCGCGCGAGGAAGAACGAGCCTGGATCCGACAGGTCGAGATTGTAGACCATCGGCGTCATCGGCCCGGAGAGCGCGGCCGAAGGCGGCACCGTCGCCCCGGGCAGCGAGGCCACCAGCGACAGCGGCTCGTAGCGGAACACGTAGACCGCCTCGGGATTGGCGAGACTGTCGTTGAGCCCGCCGGAATCGGCCAGCGCCTCGTCCAGGGTCACCACCTCGGTGGCGAAGGGGACGCGGCGCGCCCGGGCGGCGGCGCCCATCACCGAATAGCTCTCGTTCGAATCGAGCACGGTGATCACGTCGCCGGGCATCATCCGCACGTTCTGCGACGGCTCGCGCAGGATGCGGGAGAGATGGGTCTCGGCCTGCGCGTCGCCTCGGGTCAGCCGGACCAGCGCCCGATGCGCGGGGGCCGAGGTTCCGCCCGACGCGGCCAGCACGTCGAGCACCCGCTCCCCCACACCCAGCAGCGGCACGCGGCCGGACTTGGCGGCGCCATCGCCGATGACGGTGACGGCGGAGACGGGCGACCGGTCCAGCGTCACCAGCACCTGCGGGTCGATGGCCTTGCCCTGCAGGCCCTGGACGATGGCGTCGGCCACCGCCTCGGGCGTGCGGCCGGCGGCGCGCACCCGGCCCGCATAGGGCACCGAGATGTCGCCCGAGGCCCCGACCCGCTGCTTGGGCAGGCCCGAGCCGCGCGAGCCGCCCATCTGGCCGCCGCCGGAGAACACGCCGCCCTCGACCGCTTCCCAGATGGTGACCGAGACCTCGTCGCCGACCTTGAACGCGAAATTCTGTCCGCCGCCGCCGGTGAGATCCGAGGGGGGCTCCAGCCGCCGCCGGTCCAGCGCCGTCAGCGTCTCGGGCGTGATCGCCGCGAAGGCGAAGGGCTGAACCGTGGTGTCGGGATCCTCCACCGCGGCCAGAACCGCCCCGGAGGTGGGGCCGTTCATCGGGACGGAAGCGCATCCGGCAAGCGCCAGCGCCGCGCCGATCACCCAAACCCGCATGTTCCGCTTCTCCCCGTCCGCCGGCGGCATCCGCGCCCGCCGCTGCGCGCGGCGCGTCCTGCGCGCGGCGCCACCGGGTTGTGCATCGCCCGGGCGTCGCAGGCAACCCGCGGAACGCCACAGCCTCCGACGGCCGGGGGACGGGCAGGCGGCGCAGGCGGTCTGGCGGGCGGAGAGGCGGCGCGCCTCAGGCGACGCGGCGCCGGGACCGGACGCCCAGCGCCGCGCCGGACAGGGCGAGGCCCAGCAGGGTCAGCGCCGTGGGCAGCGGCACCGCGGAGGTGGCGGTCATCGCCTGCGGCGGGGGTTTCGGCATGCCATCGGTCGCCGCGAAGCCTTCCAGCGACGGCCGGTCGCAGCCGGGCGCGTCGATGCAGGGCCAGGCGCCGATGACGCGGGGCTCCGGGCCCGCCTCGGCGGGTTCCGCCGCGGCGGCGGACAGGTGATCGCCGAACAGCGCCGCATCGGCGGCCCCGGTCAGGTCGGTCTTCGCGGTGGCGGAGAGGCCGACGATTGCTGCAATCGCGAAGCCGAGGGCCGCGAGGCAAAGGGTCTGGCGCGGTTTCACAGGCGAATCTCCTTGCCTGATTGGTAATTCGCACCATGACATGCCCAATGTGACCCCAACGTGACCGATGCTGCACTGCGAAGACGCGGATCGCGCAGGGGCCGCAAGCGTGTCCTGCGTGCATCACAGAGGCGGAGCGGAACGCGGCGGGGGAGGCGCCGGCGCGCGAAGCGGGGGCGCGGCCCGGCCAGCCGAAACCGCCTGCTCGCCTTCGCCCCCCCGGCTGTGCTATCGGGACCGCAGCGCCCGCGCCGGCCGAGCTTCGGCCACGCGCCCGCGCGCCCCGTTCGCGACTTGTCCGCGCCGGCCGTTCGCGCCCGCCTCCCGCGCCTGCGACGCGCCCCCCGGACGACCGCCACCAGGAGACCGCCTTCGCATGGCGACCAGCACCGACCCGCGTTCCGGCCCCGCACCGATCCTTTCGGCCGAAACCTCGCCGTTCCGGGTGCATCTGCGGGTGGTGCGCGCGCTGCTGATGCGCGAGATGAGCGCCCGCTACGGCCGCACCTCGGGCGGGTATTTCTGGGCGGTGGCCGAGCCGGTGGGCATGATCATGATCACCTCGCTGGCGTTCTCGGTGCTGGCCCGCATGCCCGAGATCGGGCAGAGCTTCATGGTGTTCTTCGCCACCGGCTACCTGAGCTTCAACTTCTACCGCATCACCTCGCAGCAGATGTCGACCGCGGTGCGCAACAACTACGCGTTGCTGCAATATCCCAACGTCACTCCCTATGACGCGCTGATCGCCCGGCTGGTGCTGCAGACGCTGACCAATCTGTTCGTGGCGGTGATCATCCTCGGCTTCGCGATCTGGTGGACCAATGAGCCGGTGCGCCTCGACTTCCCGCTGATGGCCGGCGCGGCAGGCGCGGCCACGATGATGGCGGCCGGGGCGGGGTTCATGAACGCGGTGCTGTTCCACATCTACCCGACCTACGAGCAGATCTTCAGCATCGTCAACCGGCCGCTGTTCCTGGTCTCCGGCATCTTCTTCCTGCCCGAGAGCATGCCGACCCAGATCCGCGAATGGCTGGCCTGGAACCCCCTGGTCCATGTGATCTCGGCGTTTCGGGAATCGATCTACCCGGTCTATCACGCCACCCTCAGTTCGCTCGGCTATCCTTACGCGGTGGGGCTGGTGTCGCTGTTCTTCGGACTGATCCTGCTGAAACGCTACGACGAGAGGCTGGCCGAGCGGTGATCGAGCTTCAGGACATCTCCAAGGCCTATCCGATCAAGGGCGGGGTCAAGACGGTGCTGGAGGGTCTGACCATGACCATCCCGCGCACCCGCTCGCTGGCGCTGCTGGGCCGCAACGGCGCGGGGAAGTCGACGCTGCTGTCGATGATCGCGGGCTCGATCAAGCCCGACCGCGGCCGCATCCTGCGCCATTGCCGGGTCAGCTTCCCGCTGGGCTTCGCCGGGTCCTTCCACCGCGACATGACCGGCGCGCAGAACCTGCGCTTCGTGGCGCGGATCTACGGCGTGGACGAGGACATGCTGACCGACTACGTGTCGGACTTCGCCGAGCTCGGGCCCTATCTGGATCAGCCGGTGCGGGTCTATTCGTCGGGCATGAAGGCGCGGCTGGCCTTCGGGGTGTCGATGGGCATCGCCTTCGACACTTATCTGGTCGACGAGCTGACCGCGGTCGGCGACACCAACTTCCGGATCAAGAGTCGGCAGGTGTTCGAACACAAGCTGGCGACATCGAATGTGGTGATGGTGTCGCATTCGATCAATCAGCTTCGCGATTACTGCAATTGCGGCATGGTGCTGGAGAACGGCCGGGTCGAGATCTACGACGACCTGGAGGAAGCCATCGCGCGGCATGTCGAGAACATGCGCCTGTCGCGCGAAGACGACGGGGATGGGTCCCCGCGCGAGCGGCGACGCAAGCGCGAGGCCTCGCGCGTGAAAGCGCGCATGAAACGGCGCCGCGGGGCGCGGCGGGGAATGATCTGAGATGGACCGGAACGACAGGAACCCCGGCGCAGCCGCGCGCGGCGACGCCGCCGCCCAGGACGCGGAAGAGCTCGATCCCGCCGAGGACGCCGCGCGCCAGGCGAGGCGGCGCGAGCGCAGGCTCGCGCGCCGCGACGGCGACGCCGACGCCGACGTGGCGGAGACCGGCGCGGCCGCTTCCGGCGGAACCGAGGGCGGCGTCTCCCGGCGCGGCGGGGGCGGCGGGGGAGGCGGCGGCGGGGGCCGGCGCCGCTCGGTCGTGGTCGACGTGCAGAACGACGCCATCATCGCCCGCGCCCGGCGCCGCCGCTTCTGGGGCAAGGTGCGGCTCTGGCTCTCGTTCATCGTGCTGGTCGCGGCGCCCTCGATCGGGGCCGGCTGGTATCTGAACGCCGTCGCCGCCGACCAGTACGCCAGCCAGGTCAGCTTCGCGGTGCGCAGCCTCGACGCGCGGATCCCTTCGCCGGTGACCGAACTGTTCGGCGGCGGGGCCGATTCCACCGCCGGCGACAGCCAGATGCTGTTCGAATATCTGCAGTCGCAGCCGCTGGTCGAGCTGATCGGCCAGGACATCGACCTCGACGCCGTGTTCAACCGGCCCGAGGCAGACTGGCTGTTCGCGCTCGGCCATGACCGCACCATCGAGGAGCTGGTCGACTACTGGAACCGCGCCGTCACCGTGTCCTACGACACCTCGAGCGGCATCATCTATGTGGAGGTCCGCGCCTTCCGCCCCGACGACGCCCGCGACCTCGCCCGCGCCGCGCTGGCCGAGAGCGAGACGCTGATCAACGGGCTCAGCACCGGCGCACGGCAGGACTCGGTGCGCTTCGCCCAGGTCGACCTGGTGGAGGCCGAGGAACGGGTGCGCGAGGCGCGGGTGGCGTTGCAGGCGTTCCGCACGGGCCAGGGCACGGCCGACATCTCGGGCGACATCACCCAGCAGATGCAGCTGATCGGCCAGCTTCGCAGCCGGCGGGCCGAGGCCCAGTCGGAATACGACAGCCGCCAGGGCCTGCTCGGGGCCGACAGCCCGACGCTCTCGGCCCTGCGTCGGCGGGTGGAGAGCCTGGACGCCCAGATCGCCGAAGCCGAGGGCCGGATCTCCGCCGCCCCCCTGACCGGGGAACTGACCGAGGGGCGCGGATCCGCGGCGCTCGCCTCGCCCCGCGACACGCTGGCCGAGGCGGCCGGCACGCAGGAGGAGCTGGAGGTGGAGCTGGAGCTGGCGACGCGGATGTATGTGGCCGCCCAGTCGTCGCTGGAGGCGGCGCGGGCCGATGCGCGGCGCGCGCAGCGCTACCTCGCCAGCCACATCCCGCCGACCCTGTCGGAGGAGCCGGAATATCCGCTGCGGATCACCTGGACGCTGACGATCTTCGCGACGCTGCTGCTGTCCTGGTCGATCCTGCAGCTGATCAT